>JAGOQT010000127.1 GCA_018007255.1 Phycisphaerae bacterium
CTGCGTACCCGCCCGGATCCCCCTCGGAGGGTTGGACAACACCGATGTCCAGGGTCTTCCCGTCCGACTGGCGCAGGACCTGGTAGAGCGGGCCGTTGTAGGAGGCGTACAGCGCCCGCGTGGTGCTGTGGGCAGCCACAAGGGGGCAGCCGCCAGCCTTGTAGATGTCACCCGGACCTTCCGGCCTGGGCGGGACGCCATCGCCTCCCCTCCCGGCCTGGGCGGCCATCATCAACGTGGCGACAGGAAGCGTGAGCGCCAAAGCAAGCATGATCCCGAGACCGATTCTCGTCTTCATATGGTTTCTCCTACTCTCTCAAGACCGACGTTTCTCCGTTGGCTCTGTGCCCGTGACCGTCACAGACAACCCAGGACCAAGATAACCCGCCATCCTGGCAGCGAAAAGCAAAACCTGTCCAGGGCGGCGACAAACCGGCGCCGGGGCGATCCTCGCCTGCCGTCCGATTCGGTTCCACAGGCGTACTCATTGAGGTCTCCGGACATACTGGTTGGGCGCACCGGGCGTGGGGACGCCGCCGGCGACCTGCACCCCGCCGGCATGGGCCTTGGCCAATGCACCTTTGAGGGCGATGCCGGTGCCGGAGACCTGCGCACCCACCGCATGGGCGGACTTGAGCGGCGAGGCAACGGTGACCGTAGTGCCGCCGGGACCACCTCGGCCGCGGCGGCCGCCACGGACGGAAGCGACAACCGCCGTCTCAAGGTTCGCGCCACGGTCCATGGTGATCGTCTGGCCAACAGCGAATCCTGCCGCGCTGGCGACGGAGACAACCGTCGCGCCCGCTTCGGTGGCCGTGGCCACCGTGGTGCCGCCCGGCGTGCCCACCGTCGCGATGACCGCGGTCTCGCGGTTCTCGCCCGTATCGACGAGTATCGTCTGACCGGCGCTCAAGCCCGCCACGCTCTCGACCTTGATACGGTTCGCGCCGACGGCCGAATCGATCGACAGGATGGTGGCGGTCTGCGTCAGGAAATCGGTGCAGAGGCTGTCGGCGTCGAAACCGTCCGGGAAGCGGCCCACGCTCTTGTTGGCCTCGCCGGCGCCCGAACCGCCCCGCATGCCGAAGCCCCCTCGGCCCGAGCTGGGCACCACCACGATGCAGCCGCCCTGGCCTTGGTCGCCCTCGAGGGTGGCGATCTCGGGGCTGGCAATGGTCCCGTTGCCGCTTGAGTTGCTCTGCTGGGATCCGTAGACGATGGCGTCGACGACCGCAACGCCGCTGGCGTCCATCAGTGCGATCGAGCCGGCGCTCGTGGAGAGGGGACCCCCGAACCACTGGTTGGGGGCCGGCGGTCCCTGGTAACCCGCCGTCTTGGCCAGAGGATGGACCACGGCTGCTCCGTATGCGTGGCTCTTCTCCAGGGGGCTGTCGAGCGTGATGCCGCTGCCCAGCGCCTGCACTGCATCGCCGCTGGCGTGCGGGAAGCGAGTGGCCGGCGTGAAGCGGATTCCCGTCCCCACGTCGGAGACATCCACGCCCGACATGTGGTCGAACTGGAGCGGGGCGGCCAGCTCGACTTCCCCCGCCCCCCCACCGCCGCCGAAGCCCCCGCGGCCGCCGCGCAGAGCCGCACTCACACGGACGATGCTCTTGATCGCGATGAGCTCCTTGCGTCCGCCGGTGCCCACCTTCAGCGTGTCACCGACCGTCATGTCGGAGTTGGCCGCCACCTGGATTCGGGTGTCGCCGGCGTTCGCATCCGCCGCCAGGGTCGTCTGCGTGGCCGCCTTGCCGACCACGGTGACGGTGGCCACCTCGTAGTTGCCGCCCATGTCAATGCCGATCTTCTGGCCGACCTCGAAACCGGCCGCACTCGTGACGGGCAGATGGGGCGAGCCGGCGGGGATCGTGATCCACGGCCCCGTGGACACGGGGACGAACACCGTGGTCATGGCTGCGGCCGGCGTCCCGACGCTCGTGATCACGCGTCTCTCACCGTCGATGTCGATCTGCTGGCCGGCCTCGAAGCCGGTGGTGCTCCGAACGTGGATGGTGGTCGCGCCCGGACCAACCGGAGCTGCGAGTCCCGAGCCGGCCAGACCAAGCAGGTAGAAGCCTTTGGCCGCGAGCTTCGTCCCGGCCGGGATCGTCGCCAGCTCGACCGGGGCCCACTGGCTCTGAGTGTGGACGAGGGTCCACCTGGAGAGGTCGACCTCGCCGGCGCCGGCGTTGTAGAGTTCGACGAACTGGTTGGTCGGGTTGTCGCCGGTGCTGAAGCGAACCTCGTTGATCTTGATCGGGGGGACGTTCCGCACCCTCTGCGCCATGGTCTCGGACCGGATCCGGCCGGCCGTCGGGTTCGTCCACTCGGCTTTGCCGGTGAGGAGACCGGTGCCGGTCGTCGCAGGCGGGGTGACCCTGAACGTGGTGCTGACGGTCACGCCCGGCGCGACCGGGTCAGCGAACGTCCTGGACGTCTCGGCGGCGCCGACAGCCCACCCTGAGGGCACGGAAACGCTCAATGCGACGCCCGCCGCAGGTACCCCCGTGGTATTCGTGAACGTCGCCGTGACGTCCTGCGAGGAGCCCGGCGTGAAGGTGGTGGCGCGCGACAGGCTCACCGCCGGCATGGCGTACCTGGCGGCCACGATGTTGGCTTGCACCGCATCCGTGACGGCTTCGGCCGGATACCCGGTCGTCACCACGCCTTCATAGAAGGTACCGGCCGATCCATTGCCGTTGTCGCCACCGTTGCCCATCTGAATGGCGCCCTGCCTGTGCATCGGGTAGTAATTGCTGTTTTCACGTGAACCGGGGCGAGGTCCCTTGTAGAAGGTCGTAAGGTCGCCCTCCTGCGCGTTGCCGCCTCGGATTTCCCACTGATTGCCACCACCGCCATTCACCGTGCCGGTGACAAACCGCCAGGAATCGATGGTCGGGCTGCCTTCGTTGAGTCCTGCATGATATCCGGAGAAAAGACCGGCCTCCATGTCGGACATGATCCACGGGCCGGGGCCGCTGCCCCTGCCCCAGGCGGTGGCCGTACCGAAGTACACGGTGTCCATCGTGCCCCTGCCCACGGCACGGCTGTTCGTCGAGGTGTTGCCGTAGTTGAAGCAGCAGCCGCTGTCGTAATGCGTGCCGTCGAAGACCATGGTGACGCCTTGCGGCTCGTCGTTGATCGCGAGACCCGTAGCATCGTTGTTGCGCAACCCCATGCCCGGCATGATGTAGACGCCGTACGCCTTGTGGCCCAGGATCGTGATCGGCGCCATATCTGCGATCGGCAGGGTGTTGAATCCGCCCTTGGCCGGGCCCTTGAACGTTCCCGGGGGCGCCTGGACGAGGTGGTTGCCCTTGCCGGACTGGTCGTAGATCGTGGTGACCCAGCAGACCGTGCCAGTGCAGAAGGTGTCCTGCGCGGCCGCGTCGGCGTATCCGCCCGCATCCCCCGCCGAGGGCTGGACGACGCCGATATCCAGGGTCTTGCCGTCCGACTGGCGCAGGACCTGGTAGAGCGGGCCGTTGTAGGAGGCGTACAGGGCTCGCGTGGTGCTGTGGGCGGCCACGCAGGGGGTGCCGGCAGCGGTGTAGATGTCGCCTGGACCTTCCGGCCTGGCCGGACGAGTGTCTGGCCCCACCCCGGCCCCTGCGGCCACCCTCATCGCGCCCACGGGCAGCGTCGCCGCCAGCGCCAGCATGATCACAAGACCGACTCTCGTCTTCATGTCCTTTGACCGCCTAATCCCGGAACAGGAGCGGGGCGAACTCGTGCAGGCTCCGCCGCCAGGTCTGCCACTCGTGAGCCGTCAACGGAGATACATAGGAGACGGCGTGGAAGCCCTCATCCAAGGGCTGGGAAGTGACGCCGGTCCAGACGCCGTCCTCGCCCTGGGTCAAGGTCGCCAGGTTTCCGCCAAGCCCGCTCACACCGACGTTCTGGGCCTGGGGTGCAGTGACGCGAAAACGAACGTAGCCCCGGGAGTTGACCTGGGGATACGGTTGGCCGGGCAGGTTTGCGCTCGATGGCCTCCATTCCTCTGCCGGTTCATTCGTCTGGGCGGCGCACAACGGGCCCAACAGCATGGCCGTGAACGCGAGTCGTGCGAGCCTTGTCTTCACGTGCTCTCCCCTTATCCTATCTGGCCAGCCCAGTGAAGGTGGTGTTCCTGCCAACGAAAACGAGCATTCCCCGAAGAACACGCGATACCGCGTGGCATGGTCCCGCGGATCTCGATGTACGCACCATCGCAGGGTTCTTGGGCCGAGGACTCCCACTCAGTCCGCCGTCAGAGCATGTTGCACCACTCCTTCAAGGTCCGACCCAGTTCAAAGGCGAACTTGCGGATGGCCTCTGCATCCCGTTTCTCGGGCGGTTGCGAACGCCAAAACTGGATCCGGGCGGTCGGAGGCTCGTGCATGGGCACCATCTGCGCGGCTTCGAGAAGATTCGCACAGTACTCCGCCGCCTCCAGAACGGCATCGGTGTTGACCGGGGCAGCCGGTCCCCTGCCGCGGCCGCCGCGCCCTCCGCGGCTTGTGCTGCCCAGCGCTGCCTCAAGCTGATCCATCGCCTTCTGGACATGACCCTCTCTATTGGGGTTCTCCTGGATGCTCGTGTTCAGGTCGCGATTCCTGTGCCAGCCGTAGAGGGCGGCGATGATGGAAGGATCGCGGACCGTGCCGTCGGGATAGACCAGGCCGTGGACGTCGGACCAGCCGCCGCCGATCATCAGCTCGAAGACGTACCAGCCCATCTTGTGGCGCTCGCAGATCTCCAGAGCCATGTCGTAGGGGTTTGCACGGCACACACAGGCGATTTCACTGTTGAGCACAGGTTTGCTGTACTTCTTGGCGATGGCCTCCGCCTCAAGATAGCTGTTCTCCACTTGCGCGCGGGTCGGGAGGTAGTCGTGGAAGGAGAAGACATCCACGTCCGGACACCACTCGATATCTCTGGCAAAGGTGTGCCCGATGGTCGTGGCATTGACCGGATCGAGGGATTTCAGATACGTGTTGAAGTGAGCGAGGAACGCCTTGATCTCGGCTACGCGCTTGGGCTTCTCTTCTTCGGAAGCCTGGTTGTGGTAGTCGTTCCAACTGGGCTCGTTCATGAGGTCCCACATGAGCAGCCCAGGCTCATTCTTCAATGCTTCGACCACCGCTTTGACGTAAGCCTCCTGCCCGGGCCAGGAATCGGGCGGCAATGTCTGGGGATTCATGCTGTTGCCGTTGAACAGAATAGGCATGGTCGAGATCCCGAGGCTGTGGGAAACGCGAACGTAGCTGCGAAGCCTGTCGATGAAGCCCGTGGCGTCTTGTTGGTAGGCCCTCGGGCTAAGCCATATCCGAGTGCTATTCAACTGGAGTCGCCTTGCATAGCCCAGGTCCCTCCTGACGATGTCCGGGTCCCCTCGCCATCCGCCCGGGTAACAGACTCCCCGAATGAAGCTGTAGTCGCCCAATGGCTTGACCGCCACCGCCGAAACGGCAGAGGCCAGGACCATCATCGCTGCCGGCATCATCACGCTCTTCTTCATCGCAGGTGCCCTTTCAACTACTGGGCACGTTGACCGCCGCGAGTGGGACGCATCCTACCCATTCCCGGCATTCCTCGCATCCCTCTGCCGCTCATCACGGCATTGGCCTGGCTGTTGACGTCAGCCGACACGTTCAGGTCGAGGATCCTCTGGGCCAACGCCTGCCCCGCCTGCCGGTCCGTTCTGAGCATGGCGCCGGCGAGGCTCACCGCCGCCAGGGCGGCCTCGTTCTTGAGGCTCTCGTCTTGGACCAGTTCCAGCAGCCGGTTGACGGACTGCTCGCACGGCAGAGTCGCCAGAGCCGCGACCGCCAGACGCTTCTCTTCGATTCGGCGGGCTCGATCGAGGATCCGCACACACAGCGCGGATCGGCTCTCCACATCCGCGGCATCCCTCGGTTGCCCCATTCCCCGGCCTGTTCGCGCCCCTCCCATCTGCCTCAATCCACGCCCCATCGACTGCTGGGGCGCGATCAGCCTCAGGGCCCCCCGGACAGCCAGTACGTAGTGATTCAGAGACGCCTGCGCATCCGATGCGATGTCGATCAAGGCCGGCACAGCCTCGTAGTCAGGCCATTCAGTCAGCGCGCGGATGCCGGCGTCGCGTACGGCCTCATCGGGACTGGCCACCGCCTCGGTCACCGCCTGGAGGGCCGTGGTGCCCCCCACCGAGGGCAGGCAACCCAGGAGGGCTAGTCTCGCCTGGCCCTGGGCCTTGTTCATCCGATCGATGACGGTCCTCCCGGCGGCCTCCTTGTCGGGTGCCTTGGCCAACACGGCCTTGAGAGCCGTGACTGGCGCCGTAAGGTCCCCGTGGCCCCCGGCCTTGACCAGAAGGTCAGCCAACGCCGCCAGATCGATCGCGTCCGCCCCATGGACCATGGCCCGGAACGCAGCGGCCCTGACCGTCTCGTCTGCATCGGCCGCATAGGCCAGTAGAAGCGGAGCCGTCCCTTCGGGCCGCCGTTGTCCAAGGACCTCGATCGCAACGGCCCTGGCCCTGGCGTCGCCGGACGCAGCCCTCGCCTTGACCAGGGCATCCGCGTGCGGGCTGGACATCACGGCCAGGCAACCCTGCGCCGCCTTCTGTGTGCTGCCCTGGCCACTGACGGCCGCATCCAAGAGGGACTTCACGCTGCTTTCGGTTCCAAGCTGGCCCAGGGCATTCGCCGCAGCCAGAGAAACGACCTCATCCTCGCTGGCCAGGACCTGGACGACCGCGGCCTCCGCAGAGGTGTCCTTCAGGTCGCCGATCAGACCCAGCACCTGGACCTGGGAATCGCCATGGAGCTTCGGCAACAATGCAGTCAGGGCCCGGGTTGCACGGGGGGATGCGGACATGCGGACGGCCTGGATGGCCGCCTGGCGCAACCTGGGGTTCTCATGCTGAACGAGCGCCACCGCCTCGCTCACGCCACGATCCGGATCCGTGACGATCAGCCCCGTGGCCGCCGCAACCTGGATGCCCGCGGGCGCGGCCGCGGTCTTGCCCGCCCATGCGTAGACCAGGCCGAAGATCCTGGAGGCCCCGCCCGTGTCCTTCGCTGCAGCCATCCCGCCGGCCATGTCGATGAGCCCCTGGGCAGCGTCCGCAGAGACCAGCCCGACCGGCTGGGCGAGCACAGCCAACAGGGTCTGAACACTGTCCTGGCCCCCGATCCCGGACAGGGCTCGGGCCGCCGCACGGGCGACGTTCGGATCGGAGTCGCTGAGGGCTTGCGCGAGCGGCTTCACGGCGGACGATGCGCGGCGCTCGCCAAGGGCATGAATCAACCCCATCTTCCAGCCCGCCTCTTTGGCGCCGGCCAGTTCCTTCAACAATGCATCGGTCGCACCGGCGTCCGGGTTCTTCTCCAGGGCCCGCCGCGCGTAGTCGCGGGTGTTCCTGTCCTCATCGGACAGGAGTCCCGCCAGCAGAGGAACCGACTCCGCCTTGCCCACACGCTCAAGCTGCAGGATGAACCAGTTGCGGACCGTGTTCTCCATCTTGGTCTTCTCGAGCGTCTGGACCAGGACCTGGGCCAGGGCCAGACGCTCTGCCTCCGCACCGGGCCGGCCGGCATAGGATCCCATGTCCTGCAAGAGGATCTGGGGCGCATAGCGGGAGCCCACGTCCTCAGCGGACATCAAGGGGAGCAGATAGTCGACCGCCTCCCGGTAGGCCATGGCCCATTGGGCAGAGTCCCGGACCGGTCCTTGTGCCCGGCCGGTCAACTGGGCTACGAGTGACTCACCCGTCTGAGCATGGGCCCCTGGGATGGCGGACAGACCCACGAGGATCACGCCGGCAAGATGGATCGTCTTCATAAGGCTGGACTTCCCATTCTGTACACTGGGGTTCGGCTAGGACAACACATAGGGCGCGCGCCGAGGGCGGTCACACCAGCGGGCCGCCTCAGGGTCGTTCAGGATCTCCTCACGGACAGGGTCCCACTGGATCGGCCGGCCCAGGCGCTCGGCGATTCCGTTGAGCTGGCAGATCGTGCCCGTGCGGTGACCGATCTCGGCGGTGCAGATCGGCGGTCTGCGGCTGCGGATGCAATCGACCCAGTTCCCGAGATGATCGCTCGATTCGTACAAATGGCAATCGTTCGGGCCCAGGGGCCTTCGGGCCAGGTCCGCCGGAACGGTGTCGAGCATCTCGTTGCGGCTGACGAAGACCTCGCCCTTTTCGCCCACGAACTGGATCATCCGGTTCCCGGGATTCGCACGATTCTCCGTGGGGCGGTCCCTCATCACCGTCACCCCGTCGGCATAGACATGCGTCTGATACGGGGTCCCGTCCCAGCCTCTTGGGATGAACCGCACGGGACCGGAATCGTCCATCCCGAGGGCCCACTGAATGATGTCGAAGTGGTGCGCCCCCCAGTCCCCGTTCTTGCGCGAGCCGTATTCCCAGTAGCATCGCCAGCCGCCGCCGAAGTTGCCTTCCACCCGCCGAGGGTGATAGGGATACCACGGGGTCGGTCCCAGCCAGCGGTCGTAATCGAATCCTTCGGGAATGGTCTGCTCCGGCAGGGTCGTCGGGTCCGCAAAACGGCCCAGGCTTGCGGAGCAGGTCTTCACCTTGCCGATCCAGCCGCTCCGGATGATCTCACAGGCCCTGCGGAAGGCCCATTCCGAACGCTGCTGGGAACCCACCTGATAGATGGTGCCGTACTGTTTGCAGGCATCGCTGACCAGCCGACCCTCGCGAATCGTGAGGGTCATGGGCTTCTCGCAGTAGACGTCCTTGCCTGCCTTGATGGCCGCGAGCGAGATCGCAGCGTGCCAGTGATCCGGGGTGCAGATCAGGACCGCATCGATGTCGGGCCGCTCGCAGACCCGCTCGTACTCCAGATAGGCGTCACAACCCTTGTAGGTCCCCGATGCCGCTGCCTGGGCGTATGCGCTCTGGGCCTGGGCCTTTCCATTCTCCCGCTTGGTGCGGTCGACATCGCAGACGGCCAGGACCTGGACGTCGCTGCGCCCGAGCATGGCTCTGAAGTGCCCGCCCATCTGCCCGCCCATGCCGATCATGCCCATCGTGATGCGACGGCTCGGCGCGGCGGCACCGAAGACCGTGGACGGCACCACTGTGGGAAGGGCCACCGCCGCACCCAGGACGGCCGCGCCGCGGGACATGAACTCCCTGCGAGTCAACCGGACTCTCCTGCTCATAGGCCTATCTCCTTCTCTAAAGACCGCCTCGCGTGAGGTTTCTCATGTCGGATCCGCGCCGACCCGGGGCCGACAGGGATCCGGGACGGGCTACCGTCCATCCCATTGGGCCGCCTGCCCACGCCCCAGGTTCAGGTCCCGTACCATGGCTCCGTAGCGGAGCCGGCACGATCCGCCTGCGCGGGAGCGCACGCGTACGTCCACCAGCTTACCGTCTTTCCACTGGATGTCCAACTCGAAGCCGCCGCGGGCACAGAGCCCCCGTACGGACCCGCTGGGCCAGGCCTTGGGCAGGGCCGGCAGCAGTTCGATCTCACCGGCGCAGCTCTGCAGGAGCATCTCGCCGATCCCGGAGGTGCCGCCGAAGTTGCCGTCGATCTGGAACGGCGGATGGGCGTCGAACAGGTTGGGATAGGTCCGCTCAGGGCGCAGGAGCATCGTGAGGATCGCGTAGGCGTGCTCGCCGTCATGGAGGCGGGCCCAGAGATTCAGACGCCAGCCGATGCCCCAGCCGGTGGCTTCATCGCCGCGAGTCTCCAGGCTCTTGCTCGCGGCGGCCGCCACGTCCGGCGTGGTCCGCACATGGATCTGGTCGCTGGGATACAGGCCGTAGAGGTGCGAGACATGCCGGTGATGGCGGTCCGGGGCCCGCAGGTCCCAGTCCTCCAGCCACTCCTGGAGCTGGCCGGCGCCGCCGATCTGGTTCGGGGCCAGGCGCTGGCGTGTCGCAGCCGCCTGCCTGCGAAAGTCCTCATCGACCCCGAGGATCTCCGCAGCGCGGATGCAGTTCGTGAACAGGTCGCGAAGGATCTGCATGTCCATGGTCGGCCCCGCGCACACGCTCGTGCCGAACGGATGGCTGTTCTCGGGCGACAGAGACGGGCACGTCACGAGCCAGCCGTGATTCGGGTCCTCGACCAGCGTATCGAAGAAGAACTCGGCGGCACCCTTCATGGCCGGATAGACCCTGGCCAGGTACTCCTGGTCCCGCGAGTAGTCGTAGTGATCCCACAGATGCAGGCAAAGCCATGCCCCCCCTGTCGGCCACATGCCCCACTGGGGGCCGTCGATCGGGGCCGAGGCCCGCCACAGGTCGGTGTTGTGGTGGACGACCCAGCCGCGGGCGTTGTACATGGTCTTGGCCG
>JAGOQT010000128.1 GCA_018007255.1 Phycisphaerae bacterium
AAGACACCATCTCGGCATACTTGCCCCCCATGTCCATCCCTGGTACGTCCCTTAAGGCCACTCACCTCGAGACTCTAGCTACGCTATCCCTCCCTGGAACATCTCCCCCCCCGTGTACAAGATTCGGCAGATCAATCCCCCTCGGATCATACTATTGTAGCAATTCTCAGCCTGCTGTCAAGGGAATTGCCCGTATCTGGGCCTTCGGCTGCCAACAGCCCCACTCGCGGACCGCCAGGACCCACCGCCTATAGGGCAACGGCCCGCCCCAGAACGGGACCCACACAGCCAGAACCCCCCTTTTTCAAGACCTGCGTGGTTATCGGCCCTTGGGCAACCAGGGCGTATGAGACAGGGCCATTCCCCGCCCAAGATCGAGACACAGCCCTGAGGGCGACAACTGGGCCCCCGTCTTTCTGACGCATACCGGACCTTGTACGGGGAGTCGGGCCTGTTTCTACATGGGCTGGTCGTGCCTCCGCTTCCCCACCCGCGGGACGACCGGTCCAGCCCAAGCCTTGGCCTGGACCGGAAATGGATTGACAGGCCGGCCTGTTTCCAATAGGATTATGATGTATACATGTCGAGTCTCGGGTGCTGCCTAAGTAGGCAGGACAGTCAGGCCCGCAGGAGGGATTTCAACGCGGTCATGGAGGGCATGCAGGGCCGGTCCCTGCGGACGTAGGGCGTGCATGTGAGGGCAGTGTGCGATATAGAGGACCAACTCCGATGGACAGACGCAGGAACAGACGAGGGATCGCCCTGGTGTGGACCGCCCTGGTCCTGATCGTGATGGTCGGCATGGTCGGCCTGAGCATAGACTGGGGCAAGGTGACCTGGAACGTGCACCAGATGCAGAACGCGGCGGATGCGGCCGCCTTGGCAGGCGCGCAGGTCGTGAAACAGGCCCCAACAGGCGACACATTGATCCAGGCCCGCGACTTCGCCCTGAAGAACTCTGCAGACAGATTGCCCGTGACATTGCGGACCACGCAACAGGCAGATCCCTTCAACAACGCGGATGCGGACTCGCTGGACATCATCCTGGGGCGATGGGTCACCTACAACCGCACCTTTGTGCCCACGCTGGACGCGCCGAACGCGGTCAAGACCATTGCCCGTAGGACTGGGCAGACGGATGACTCGCCCCCCCTTGCCATGGTCTTCGGACCGATCTTTGGGACCAATACGGTCAGCGCGACCCGCTCAGCCATAGCCGCGTGCTTCGACTCCAGCGGGTCGGGGTTGATCTGTCTGTCCGACACCAGGGTTCCGGGTCTGATCATCGGATCGGGCATACTGGATGTGGATGGAGGCGGGATCCATGTGAACTCGTACGCTGCATCATCGAACCCAAGCGGCAAGTTCGACGGCGCGCAGGTCACAGGCAGTGCTCTGATCGACTCGGGCTTCATCAATGTGGTGGGCGAGATCACCCCAGGGCCGGACGATCCGGACTGGGCAGGCTACTCCATGGGGGCTGGGATTACGGTCATGGACGGGACCAGCACACCAGTTCCTCAGCATATCGCCGACCCGCTTGCGTCCGCCATGCAGGCCGTGGCCCAGCCCTATGTCCTGTACAAGGTCCCCCCGGCCGCCCCGTACGCCGCCTACCTGGACCTGCCCACTCTCCTCACGCTCATCCCGACCTACAGTATACCGACGGTTACGGCTAGCGCCACTCTGGCGCCGGGGTACTACCCCAACGGCGTGAGCATAAACAACGGGGTTACAGTCACGCTTGCGCCAACCTCGAGTTCTGGCCTGGGCACCCTGTTTGTATTCGGGGGCGCCGAGGTGGGATCGGACAAGCTTGGTCCGGGCCTGACTGTGAATGGCGGCGCGCTCATAGGCCATGGCGTCACCTGCTACGTCACGGAGAACGTGACCGCTCCCGACGGCGGGCTCGGGGTTACAGACTGGGGTGCAGGCTCGGCCATCGACCTGTGGTCCCCAGGGGATTGGCAGAACCACATCAACGGAACCGAGGACCTCTCCCTCGTTGAGGGGCTCAACGGTGTGGCGGTCTGGCAGGACCCCAACATGCGCTATCAGAATGAGGCTGTAGAGGTGCACCTCAACGGTACGCCGGGCGGCGGGGTGCACGGGACCCTCTACTTCCCGGATCCGATCCATGTGTTCCTGAACGGCGACCTCGGCCAGATGGGAAACCAGATCCTGTGCGGCAGCGCGACCGTAGAGGGCAACGCCACAATCAGCGTGGACTTCGACGGGCGCAACGCGGGCGTGTCGTCCAATGCGTCGAACCTCGTCAGGTGAGTGTGTCGTGAATCGGTTTGGTCGATAAGGAAGGGGCGGCCCGCAGGGACGCGATGGTACGGTCGGCAAAGGAGAAGAGCCATGTTTGAGAAGAAGTATCTGCTGCTCCGCTCACAGAAGAAGCGGGTGTATGAGATGCTGCGGGAGGCCGGGTTGGAGCCAGGCGAGTTCTCGTGGGTCAACGAGGTGATCGTGGACGCGTACACCGTGTCCAAGCTCTGCTACCGCGAGGGGCAGTACTCCTTCCAGTTCTCCTCGTTCGAGCTGAACTCCTTTTGCGAGGCCTGCCCAGGGGCGTACAGGAGCGTAGACCTGCACTACCCGAAGAACTGGGAGGAGCAGGAGCAGTACATCTACCAATGGGCCCAGTCCCTCAAGAGGGAGAAGGACTCGCCCGACGTGTGGGCCGACGTGGAGAGGCACAGGCTGGCACTGAACGGCGAGATCACAGGGGACCTGGTCAACGAGCCCATACCTGCGGTGGAGGCGGACCGGATCGGACAGGCCCTGACGCACCTGGCGGACAGCATGACGCGGGAGCTCGCACTCGAGGGCGACAAGGCACAGCTCGTCAGTGCCAAGCTCACGTATCTGGCAGAGGCGGCCAGGCGGGAGCGGAGCAGGGACTGGATGTACATGGCCCTTGGTGTGTGGACCTCGCTGGTCTCTGCACTGGGTGTGACGGACGACCAGGCTGCGTGGGTGCGAGGCATGGCCAAGGCAGACCTGGGCCCGTTCATCAGCCTGCTCGCGCACGGCCGGGCTGAGCGCCAGGCCCCGCTCAGAAAGCGGATACTGGGGATCGTTCCTGTCAGCGGCCAGAAGACACATAAGGCCGACAAGGAGAAGACGGTCGGACAGTCGGACGGTTAGACAGTGTACGGAACAAAGGTAGGATGGTAAGAAGGCAGGAAGGTAGGACTGAGGTGGCTTCGCCGCCGAAACGGTCGGACGGTCGGACGGAGGTGGCCGCTTGGTTCGGCGTTCGGGCGATCGCTGCACTCGCTCTTCCGGCGGTTGCTTTGCCCTCTCTTCGCGATCAGCGAGTACCGAAAGCCGAACACCGAAAACCGAAAACCGCTTCCCGCACTTCGCTTGGAGCCTCTTCACAGACATCACACAGATAGGGCACACAGCGGGAGTCGTTCCGTCTCCGCTAGTCCGAACCCAGTAATCGGGCTTTTTTGACACAAGTTTTCGATACCGTGGTGCCGATAATGGGCGCATTGCCCGCAAGGTGTCTTAGAAAGGGGTAAGGCAGACCATGGACACATACACACTTCTCGGCATCGGTAGCATAGTCCTAGCTCTCGTGATCATATGGAACATCTGGCAAAGCCAGAGGATCGACAAGCTCCAGAAGCGAGTCGCTGCACTTGAGAAGAAGTGACGGCTTCCCTCGCTCGGGCGAGGCACGCTTGTGAGGCCGTGGCCCTGTAGGCCAGGGCCATAGACCCTGAAGCCAGTCGGTTGAACCGGACTAGTCACGATCGAATCTGACAGTAACCGATAGATGGAAGAGGATGGGTTCCGCGGAGCGCAGGCCCCGCCGAAGCCGGAGCGGAGACGAACCCATCCGGCCGACCACAAGCAGGTGCCACCCGGCGAGGGTAGTACTACCCGATTGAGGGCTACGCATCGGCCGCAGGAACCCGGGTCATCACAGGCAACCCGCTCCTTCCGGAGACCCCGGCCAGGGTTTCAGGTGCATGTCAACGAACCGGATGAACACGCCCCAGTCGCTGCCTGCCATGCCGTGGCCGCTCTTGTGCATGGGAAAACAGACCGTGTGCAGGATGGCCTCTCCCGCAGGGGACATCTTGTCCATGCCCAGCCCTTCCTTGCCGAGCAGCTTGTAGACTGGCTCCGCGGCCACGGCGGCCAGGAACATGCCGTAGGGGTCGGACCAGATCTCAGGGGTGCCCGTCTCAACGGCCAGTGGGCAGGTGCGGACCACGGACTTCGCGACCTTCACCGACATCACGGACACGATCCGTGTCCCCGAGAAACGCAAGTATGGGCCGATTCCCATGGCGCCCGAGCGCCTCGTCAAGATGTTGATGGGAGAAGTACGATCAAGCCGCCGGAGGAGCTGACCAGGGTGGTCTCCAGACCGATCCGGCGGCACTCGGAGGTGGCGTGTCGGATGGCATCGAACCACTCCGGCGAGAGGAAGGTGATCGGCTTCTCCACGCTCTGCCCCCTCCCATACCTAGATCCGCCGGCTGCGGTGCCGCTGCCGGTGCCGACCCTCTTCATCCATTCCAGGCCCTTGGTGATCCCCTCTTGGGTAACGTGGCCGCCGGTCCAATGCCACCAGGCTGCTGTCTCGCCGACCTTCGGCACTCAAGCTCTCGTTTCCAAGCCCATGGACCAAGGTCGCCCGGACTGGGCAACCCACCAGGACTATCCGAGGCCGCGTTCGCTGGGCTTCAAGGTGGAAAGCCCAGGTTCGCGTAAGGCATTGCTTTGGAGTGGTTTGCACATACCTAATCAAGCACAGCATCCAGTATGCCGATAACACAGGGAGGTCATCGTGCGCCCGTGGCCGTGATTGCCAGACGCTAGGGCCTTCGGGTGAGTAGAATCCGGGCACTGGGTCAGGGAATCTGCGTGGGCTGAGTGGGGCAACGGTCGCGGCGGGCTTGGCGGTAACACGGGGCAGAAGGCGGTTGACTGGGCTGACCAGATGAGGGCCTTTCTGAAGAGGTACCACAGGCATGTGCTTCTCATCCTCATCGCGCTGCTCGTCCAGGCGATGACCTTCGACCGCCATGTCGATCAGATACGCGCTCGGTCTCTCTCCTGCGACTGTGACGGGTACTGGCACCTTCTGCGAGTCCAGGAGATACAGCGGAGCGGGAGTTGGGACAATGGGGTCAACCCTCGCGGCAACGCACCGTTCGGGGAGCGGATCCACTGGACACACGCCATGGATCTCGTGCTCTGGGCAGGGGCCTGCATCGGCTCTCTGTTCACGGATTTCAACTCAAGTCTCTACTGGTGGGGTGTATTCGTAGGTCCTGTCTTTTCCATGCTGTCCCTGCTGGCGATTGTCTTGTTTGGGCGCACCCTCGTAGGGCCCAGGTATGTGATGTTCCTGGCCCTCGTGTTCCTCTGCAGTATGCCACAACTGTCCGTGGTCTACTCGGCCAACCGTCCCGATCATCATTGCCTTGTCGCATTCGCGTATCTCCTCTACTACTGTCTATTCACCGCATTGGTCCTGAGACCGGGGTCAGCGGCAGTTGCTGTCTGGGCTGGAGTGCTGGGGGCATTCGGTCTCTGGTGCGGCCTCGAGGTCTTGGTTCTCCTGGGCCTGTCCGCATTCTTTCTAGGGCTGTTGTGGCTGATCCGAGGCAGGGAGTATCTGAAGGCCAACTTCCTGTGGGCACTGAGTGTTTCTGTGGGGCTCATGATCACAGTGCTCTTGGATGAGAAGCCAAGCGAATACTGGACTGTCGCGTACGACAGGCGATCCATCGCTCACGTGGCACTCTTCTTGTTTCTGTCTCTGTTCTGGCTGGCCGGGATCCTCCTGCGGATGGTCGGTATCGGCAATACCGTGGCCTCACGCTTGGCGATTACTGCCGGAGTTGGTGGGCCGGGGCTGTTGGCGCACCTGTCCCTATTCCCGGAGTTTGTTTCCGGTCCGATGGCTAAGGTGAACCCCAGCCTGTATCCGCTGTATCTCGATCGGACAACCGAATTCATGGGCCTGTCGCGCAGTGAACCTGATGTCGCGTTCACTGTCCTGCTTGTCCTTCCGGTGCTTACCTACCTCGTATGGGCCGCGTATAGGAATCAAGGTGACCGAAGGACGATGTTCGCATGGCTGGCTGTGACCCTCTGCGCATACTCCGTCATGGCGATGGTAACCGCCCGATGGACGTTCACACTTGCAATGGTAAACGTCTTGCCCACCACACTGCTCCTGATCGCACTATGCAGGTGGGAACGCGGGAAGAGGCACCCCCTGGTGGTGGCGGCCGCCACGCTCATCCTCCTGTTGGCTCCCTATGCGGCCGTTCTCGTGTACTCATTCACAACCAAGGCCCCTGTCGTCGCACGTGACAGGTATGGCCCCAAGTCCGTCGCCATGTTGTCGTCTATGGAGTCGCAAGGGTACACCGTACCTGGCGAGATCGTCCTTGCCAACATCTATATTGGCCCGGCTATCATGTATCATACGTCTATGGATGCGGTTGGGACGGCGAACCACAACAATGACCGAGGCATCGTGGACACCCACCGCATCCTCAACGCCAAGGACGACGCGGCAGCATACGCCCTCGTCCAAGAGAGGGGAATCGACTATATCCTTGTGGATGACGAGATGAGAAAGTTCGCAGCCATCAGGATCCATTCCAGCAGTGAATCAAAGGACTCTCGGGAGGACGCGACATTCATAGGCCGATTGACCCTTGGCCAACTTCCAGACTGGCTGGTGGAGATGCCTGTGCCCGATGAGTTGTCCGATACCTTCACGCTTTATCGTGTAGCGTGCCACGATGTGCACAGCATGTAGATCAGACCGGCGCTCGCAACTTTCGTCCACGCGGGGTTGTTGTGATCCCGTGCGGGACCACAAGATCGGCTCCGGTGAGGGGTAGTCTCGATGAGAATCCTCATCCTTGTGGTGGCATACAACGCCGAGCGGACCATCCAAGATGTACTGGGGCGGATCCCCGCCCAGTTGCGGGCCTGCCATGACACCGACGTACTGGTGATTGACGACCTCTCGCAGGACGACACCTTCAACGCGGGTCTCGAGTACGCCAGGTCCCAGGGTCCCCAGTCCGGGCTGACCATCCTCAAGAACCCGGTCAACCAGGGATACGGAGGGAATCAGAAGATCGGGTATCGCTACGCGATCACCCATGGATACGATGTGGTGGCCCTCCTTCATGGAGATGGGCAATACGCGCCCGAGAAGCTCCCCGATCTGATCGACCCGATCGTTCGAGGCGATGCTGATGCGGTGTTCGGCAGCCGGATGATGCACAAAGGGGACGCAAGAAGGGGAGGGATGCCGCTCTACAAGTACGTCGGCAACCGCATTCTGACCTCGTATGAGAACTGGCTTCTGAAGGCATCCCTGAGCGAGTACCATTCCGGCTACCGCGCCTACAGCGTTGCCGCCCTCGGTCAGATCCCGTTCGAATACAACACGGACGACTTCCACTTCGACACGGAGGTCATCATCCAGTTCCTGAATGCGGGGTATCGCATCTGCGAGATCCCGATTCCCACCTACTACGGCGACGAGATCTGCCACGTGAACGGCCTGAAATACGCGTGGAACGTCATGAGTACCGTGGCCAGGAACAAGGCCCAGGACTGGGGCGTGCTGTATGACCGGAAGTACGATTGCCATCCCGGAAGCCACGACCATCGAAAGTACCAGTTCAAGGAAGGCTACAGGAGCCCTCATTCCATCAGCATCTCCCTCGTTCGGCCGCAGTCGACGGTTCTGGACCTCGGCTGCGGAGCCGGGCACATCGGGCGATATCTGAAAGAGCACAAGGCCTGCCGTGTCGTGGGAATCGACCGGATACCCATTGATCCCGACGCCGGCCTGGATCGTTCGATCGTCCATGATCTGAACGAGCTGAACTTGCCTGTCAAGGCGAGCGGCTACGACTATGTGCTTCTGTTGGACATCATCGAGCACCTGCTTTCACCGGAGTCCTTCATGGAGCACCTCCGCGAGACGGCCTCCGGCAGTACAACGACTCAGGTACTGGTCAGCGTGCCCAACGTAGCCTTCATCTCGGTCCGGGCCATGCTGTTGTTGGGGCAGTTCAACTACGGCAAGCGTGGGATCTTGGATCTGACCCACACCCGGCTATTCACATTCAAGTCGCTCCGCCATCTCTTCAGCCAGACAGGATTCGAGGTGCTCAGCCTCCAAGGGGTGCCCGCCCCGTGGCCGTCGGTCTTTGGGCATGGTCTGGTCGGGAAGGGCCTCGTCTGGATCAACCGCGCAGCGATTCGGCTCTGGAGAAGCATGTTCTCCTACCAGATCTTCGCGGTGGTCAAGCCCCTGCCTACCGTGGGCAGTCTGCTCCACAAGACGGTAGAGCATACGAACGGGTGTATGCGCGACTCCCTGAGCCGACCGTGCGGCGAGGAAGAAGCGTGACCGCGCACGAGAACCGGCCCCTACGACAAGAGAGGTGGGACAGCCTACCATCCTTGTCCAGGCCCGTCACTCACGAGAGAACCAGGATGTCCAGGGGTCTTGGTCTCGCGGGTCGTCCCGGAGCTGATGACGCGCGTGTCGGCACGGTTGTCAGTCCTGCTCTAACTGCACCTCCGTGAGTAGAGGCGTTCGCCCGGCTGGATGGTCTTTTACGCGGCGGCGCGGCCCCATGGCTGTGGCTTCATCCGTTCGTCGGCAGTCAGGTCGGGCGATTCCTGCTCGGCACTGTGGCTGCGATCATGCTCTCTTCGGCTGGACCGTGCTTCTACGACCTCCAGCCCGCGGTCATGGCTTCAGGTGCATCTCCATGAACCGGATGAACACGTCCCAGTCGGTGTCCACCATGCCGTGGCCGCCCTCGTGCATGAGGAAGCCGACTGTGTGCAGGATGGGATCTCCTGCAGGGGGCATCTTGGCCGTGCCCAAGCCTTCCTTGCCGAGCAGCTTGTAGACCGGCTCTGCACCCACTGCGGCAAGGAACATGCCGTAGGGGTCGGACCAGATGTCCGTGGTGCCCGTCTGGATGAGCAGCGGGCGGGGCGCGATCAGGGCGGCCAGCATGTGCGCATCCACGGGCATCTCGTTCACTTTGTCGGCCCACTTGGCATAGTTCGCGCAGAACTGATAGGGGAAGCGCCCCTTGGCCACCAGGTGCCCGACCGTCTCGCCGTAGTTGCGGCGGCTGATCGCAGAGCCGCCTTCTCCGGAGCAACTGTCGATGACCATGGCGATGCGGGTGTCCCTCGCGCCAGCCCACATGACGGTCTTGCCCAGGCGGGAGCAACCCGTGATGGCGATCCGCTTGGCGTCCACACCAGGCTCGGTCTCCAGGTAGTCCACGAGGCGGCTGATGCCCCAGGCCCAGGAGGCGATCGCGCCCCACTCATCCGGGGCCGGTTCTGTCCGGCCCTGCGCCAACGCAAGTCCGCGGGCCAGATTGGCCTTGATCCCCTCCAGTGTGTCGGGCTCGATGCTGTTGTAGTTGATCGTGGCGTACCCGAAGCCGTGGGCGATCATGTCCGCGGCCACGTTCCTCATCATCATGGGGCCTCCCCTGCCGCGTGCTGGGGCAGCCGGGGCGTTGCCCCGTGCGGGCGCGGCCTGGGCCATCACGGTCGCAGGCGGGGCCATGGGGGTCCTTGCAGCGCGGCCCCGCCCTCGCGGGGGACCGAAGCTGAACGTGAGGTTGATCAGCACGGGAGCGGGCTTTCCGGCCTTGGCGGGCACGTAGAGCGTGGCGTCGATCGCAGGCCCGTCCGGGCCACCCATGCGCCCGGCGAGCTGCTTCATGATCGCCTTGCCTTCCAGGGCGTTGGGGTCTGTGCTGAGGACCTGCCAGGTCACCTTGGGCGCGGTGGCGGGCACGCGGCCGTACTGGTTCTCCTCGAAGAGCTTGATCAGCTCCGGCCTGCGCTTCTCGAACCACGTGGCCGCATCCCGTACAGGCTCTCCGTTGGAGAGTTTCAGCGGGTCGGGCAGTGTGTACTGCACGACCTTCGCCTCCGTGTAGTTGACCGGGATGTTCGAGATGTTGGCATCCGGCGAATCGGGGATTTGTGCAGAGGCTGCTGCACCCATGAGCAGGAGGACGGCAAGACAACGTAGGGATCTCATCGGATGGCTCCTTTCACATGACCTGTTCACTGGCCGGCGATCGAGAGGACCCGGACCGGGCCGATCAGGCCCGACTGGGGCGGGGTCTGGCTGGGAGGGCCGCCGAACATCCCCCCGAAACCGCCCCTGCCTCCTCCCCCGCCGCCCAGCAC
>JAGOQT010000129.1 GCA_018007255.1 Phycisphaerae bacterium
CATCAGGGATGTGCAAACCTGGAGTATAGTCCGGTCCTCTGGGCCGGTCAAAGGATATTGCATCCCAGCCCCTCGATTGGGTGGCGTTTCCCAGGACCCTTGTCCGGAATTGCACGGGCCACGCCGCTCCCGTAACCCCTTTGCCGCCATATCGTTATGCTCAGCCTTCCGGGTTTGTCCTTGCCTCCCGGACCCCCGATTCGCTATAATAACACTCATGACGGGGGTTGGCTGTCACCCCTGGGCTTGGAGAAGGTGATGCGAAGATTCTATTTCAGCGTGTGGGTCCCCTTTACCGTCAACAAGCGGCGGCTTCTGGTCCTGGCCCTGGCAAGTTACGCGGCCATGTGCTAGAATCTCAGTAGGGGTCAGCCCTTAAGTTAGTATTTACCTCTTGACAGCAGTCCAAGTCTGCCCTAGTCTCAACGCATGGCACGACCCGTACGCATCGAATACGGGGGAGCCGTCTATCATGTGACGGCTAGGGGCAACAACCGAACCGCCATCTTCCTCAATGACCCGGATCGGGAGCGGTTTGTCGTCGCTCTGCGGGAGAGCGTGGAACGATTTGAGGTGCGACTGTACTTGTTCTGTCTGATGACAAACCACGTCCACCTGGTGTTCTCGACACCCCGGGCCAATCTCAGTTCCTTCATGCATCGCTTGCAGACGGCCTATACCGTGTACTTCAATCACAGGCACAACCGGACCGGACACCTGTTGCAGGGCCGGTTCGGTGCTGCGCTGGTGGACGAGGACGAGTACATCTTGAAGCTGAGCCGATACGTGCACCTGAATCCCGTGTTCATCCGGGCTCATCGCTCCAAGTCTCTCCCCGAACGGGTCGAGATCCTGCGGGCCTATCCGTGGAGCACCTACCGCAGCTACGTCGGCCTAGACAAGGCCCTGCCCTTCGTGGACTACAGTCCTGTATTGGCCATGATGGGTGGCCCGAAGAGGAGGCAGCCGGCCACGTATCGTCGCTTTGTTGAGGCAGGGGTCGCCAATATCGATGCCGCCTTCATCGAGGCCAAGCAAGGCTCTCGCCTGTGTGTGGGCTCACAGGACAGTCGTGAGCGGGTTCGAGTCCTGTACGACCAGCGTCTGAAGCAGACTCGTGCCAAGGAGGATGTCTCCTTTCGTCGCGTGGGCAGCACGCTACCCGTGGACCGGGTACTGGATTGCGTCTGTGAGGTTCTGTCGATAGAGCCAGCGCATCTACTGCAGCGCCGACGCAACTCATGGCTCCGGGCAATCGCCGCCAGCGCCCTGTGCAACTACAGTGGCCTGACCCAGCGTCAGGCAGCGGAGGTGTTGGGGATGTCAACCGGCGTGGCGGTGAGCAGGCATCTCCATCAGCTCAGCCAAGCCCTACAGGAAGACCGTGAGCTGCAGCGACTACTCGACGCGATCCGCAGGAAGGTTGAGGAAAGCGGCCTTAAAGCTTAAATTAAGGGCTGACCCTAACCAGACCTGACCCTAACCAGACCTTGCTGGATGGCCTGCTTGACTAGGTCCACCACGTTGTGGGCATGCAGCTTGCGCATGATGCTGTAGCGATGTGCCTCTATTGTCCTCTCAGCGCGGCAGAGGTGCTCTGCGGCCTCCCTGTTGCTCATCCCTTCCACGATGATCAGACGCAAGACCTGAGTCTCGGCCGCAGTGAGGGATCTATGGCTCCGGATCAAGACATCGCTGGAACCGGCCGCATCCGTGGACTTGGACGGCCCCCGGTCTCGCTGCACCCGCACGGCGGGCCGTCTGCCGTTCGTGCCGTCGCAGTCCAAGATGACCACCTGTGAGACCCGTCCGCGCTGATCACACATCGGGAAGTACCAAGTGTGGTCCGCCAGGCCGCTCCACTCCCCCTGGACGCCGCGGGGTTCTCGCCAGCGGACGACCTCCCGGATCCGCATCAGACCAGCCTCTGTCAGGCCCCCAGAGGCCGGCTGGTCACCTCCACCAAGGGCCCCGGCATCCCCGACGCCCCCTGGCACTCGGCCCAGACGCTCCGCCGCCGCCCCGTTCAGGGACAGGATAATCCCCCGCTGGTTGACCACCACGACGGCCTGTCCCAGGGCCCCGACGATGGGCGTTTCGTGGCCCTGAAGCCCTGGTCCGGCGTTGTTCTCCGGTCTGGCCTCCCCTCGAACCCCGGCTGTCTTCCTCGCGGCTGTACGCCTTTTCGCTGCAGCTCTCATCCTTCTCCAAACACTCAGGCACAGCCCCTACGCCCCACCTCGCAGGGCCTGCGCATGGGCCGTGAGCCCATCCAAAGTGCCATTTTCGCCGTTTTACGCCTGTCTGTCAAGGATAACCCTCAAGACCTCCAGTTTTGAGCTATGCGTGCGTCAACTCGTGTGCAGAGACAGTGCCACAAATTAGGTACTTTCCACAATAGCACTCACTTCCTGATACGAGTAAAATCCTAGCTGCTCTGTGGCATTCGGCTTGGCCTCCATTGCCTCGCGTGCGGGCCGCATACACAGGCGAACGGAGGTGGCTGGAGGATGCAAGGGGATCTTGGGAGGAGTTGTGGCTTAGGGATCAACAACCAGATGGCCTGTTGGTCGAGCCTTCGGAGGTAGGCACTTCGTCATAGGAGAGTAACCCCTGGGTACTTGCGGCCTGTGTGGAGCGTAGGCCCTGTGCGACCTGGGGGGACGCCAAGCAGCATATCCCGCAGGTTCGAACATGGGTGGGCGCATCGAGTGAGCACCGCCCGTAGGGTGCGGCGGTACGTGTTCTCGGGCAGCTAGCCAACGGAAGGAAGGGGTAGAGTATGGCCAGAAGAAAGAGCGTTTTGTGGGTGGGGCTCACAGCAGTGCTGGTTGCCCAGGTCGGCTGGGCGGCGACCATGAGGGCAACAGTCGAGGCCCTGGCAGACATGCTGGAGCAGGGCCAGACACCGGCATCTCAGCAGTTTCAAGGCTACTGGCTGAACACCAACCCCCTGGACCCCAGCGAGAAGGTCGTGGTGTACCTGGGATCGACCACGGCCGGCATGGTCGGGGCCTATGACGTGGTGGGGCAGCCGCCCTATCTCATCTCGGCCGCCCAGGCCGGACGCTACATGTCCGACGACTTCTGGCGTAGGAGACAGGAGTCGATCAATGAGGGACAAGACCCCTACATGCCGCCCTCGGACGATGCGTATGCCATGATCCGCCTCTGGCAGGCCAGTGGAGACGAGGACTGGATCGCGGACGTGCGGGGCATATACAATGACGTCTCGACCATGGACACCTGCTTCTATGTCGGCAGGTTCATCTATGAGCCCGGCGCCGTGGTTCAGCCGGATCCCTACGAAGGCGTGTTCTACCTGGCGCATCACGTCCTGGCCGCCTACGCAGTGGACGCCAATGACAAGGAGATGTACAGGCGAGGCTTGATCCTGGCGCTGGGCTATGTGGACGATGAGCACGCCTTGTGTCCTGTGCAGGCACTGGGTGCGGCCGTCTGGGCCCTTGCGGCCACCGGGCCTCTGGATGACACCCTGGTTGCGCCGGATTGGCCTGAGCCCACGGGCCTGAACATCTGCTCTTTTGTCCCGGATCGCGACCTGAGCCCCGTGTGGCAGGGCAAGGCACTGAAGGACCTGCCCGCCATGCTGCTGAGCCACCAGGTCCCTCCAGGAGAACCGGACGAGGGCAGCTTCTACTGGCGGTTCGACCACACGGACGGCAATGACGTCGAGGTGTGGCCCGTCAGCGGTTTCACCGAGGACACGGTGTACTGCACCCTTGGACTGACCTCAATGGCCCGGCGGTCGGGCGACCCCAATGACTCGGCGGCCCTGAAGGACCCGATCGTGGCTGCGACCCGGGCCCTCATCGGCGGGGTGAACGAGAACGGCCAGGTCGGCTGGCATCTCACCCTTCCCATGCAGGAGGTTGACTACGATTTCTTCTACGCCGGCGAGGTGCTTGAGGCGATGACCGCGGTCCGGAAGCTCGACTTGGACGGCATCGTGGACCTGAGCGATCTGCCCGACCTGGTGGGCGCATTTGACCAGGCGCTCGCGCCGTAGCCTGGGGGCGAGGCCCTGGGATGGAGGTTGGGTGTCCGGCGCACCCTGGCCCCGAAGGGCAAGGCAGTACTGAAGGTGGAGGCCGTGTCCGCACGGCAGATGGACGAACGGCAAACCGAGTGATGATGAGGAGAACGCGGCAATGAAAGGATCGAGAGAGTGTGGTAGGACAGTCCCTTGGTTGGGTCTGGCGGTGCTCGCGATTGTGGGTGTAGCGATGGCCCGACCCGCAGTGGCTGCAGGCGGCCAGGATGCGAGCAGTGTGTTCGATCCATTTTCGCTCAGGCGCGTGTCCGTGGTGACCCCGCCGCTCGGCTCCGACACTCGGATCGTTGTGCTCCAGTCAGAGACGGCACCGGCGACCCTGTCGGCCAACGTCAGCGTGACCGCGTCGGACGTGTCGGTGGCTCCGGTCAGGCGGCTTCGGATCCCCTATCACCCGCCGCTTCGGAGCCCGGTCTACGACTGTTCCAAGGTGTGTCCGTAGCCGGGGCATGGGCCGCGGACCGTATGGGGTGTCCGCCAAGGCGGATCGAGATAGGCAGAGTGGAGGCCTTTGTCTGAGGAGGGTCGTGGACCAGGGTGGGTGATGGCCCCGCCGCGATGGGGTGTTGCGGCAGGGTTGGAGGTAGGAGGCAGAGAGTGGACTTCGGGCGAAGGGTGATGCACATCCGCACACAGCGGATGCTGAGGGTGCTCGTGTTTGCCTTGGGCGTGCAGGCTGCTTTGACCACCCAGGGCTGCCACGACGACATGCCGGTACCCGCAGTGGGCCAGCTTGAGGAGTTCAGCCAGGCGGGCCCGACCGGTCCCGCGGTGGACACAGGCAGGCTGGTCAAGGCCAGGCTCCAAACAGGACCGCATCGTGTGGTCCCGGGCGAGGTCCTGGAGTTGACCATGCCCTCCATCCTGAGGGTGGTCACCGCAGAGCAGACCGGCCCGGCCCAAGGCATGGAGGATACCCCGTTTGTGTGTCGTGTCAGCCCGGCTGGGACCATTGTCCTGCCCATAGTCGGGGAGATGCCCGTTGCGGGCAGGACACTGGCCGAGATCGAGTCCGGCGTGGCCAGGGCCTACTACCCAGCCTATGCCAAGACCTACCCCTCCGTGTTCGCCCGGGTCCTCGAGTACGATACCCACAAGGTCACCATCACGGGTGCTGTCAACAAGCCCGGGATCTACGAGCTCAGGTCAGACCAGATGTCCTTGGTCTCCCTGATCATGGCTGCCGAGGGGATCGTGGACGACGGGGCAGGCCTGATCCGCATCACCCGCAGTCAGGCCGCTGGTGAGACCTCGGACCTAGACCACGTGACAGGCCCCTCCGCCTACCCATCCGGGTCCGGTCTGCAGGACACGGTGCCCCTTGGGTCCGCGGGGCTCGACCCTGACCTGCGGGTCTCCTTCAGACCCCTCCAGCAGTCCGGCACGCTGGGCACGCTCGTTGTGGCCCGGGGCCTGCGTGTCCTGGCCAGCGAAGAGCTCGACCTGGCCAGCGATGTGCAGAGGCGCAGGGTCCTCAGCCAGATTGCAGCGGCAGATCCGGGCGTGTCCGCCAAGGCCCTGGACCGGCAGCTCTCGCGCCTCGTGGCCGTGATCCACCCGGCCGATCCCGCAGGGGACCGCGCGGCCTTCGCCTCCGCAACCGTGGACGACCGGTCTACAGGCATGGACATACGCCCCACTGCCTCTGTGGCCGAGGGCATTGCGCGTGCAGCCGCCCAGGGCACAGAGCCCCTGGTGGGCCGCGCATACAACGGGCCGGGTGATAACCCCGCACAAGGCCCGGACCAGACCATCGTGCTGCCCGTCAAGGGCATGAGCAGCATCCCGTTCGTGGATGTGGCCCTGCAAGAGGGCGACAGCGTGGAGGTCGATCGTCTGGTCATCCCGGTCTTCACTGTGCTCGGCCTGGTCACCAAGCCGGGGACCTTCGAGTACCCGCCCAACATGCAGTACAACCTGATGCAGGCCATCGGCATGGCAGGCGGCCTCGAAGGGGTGCCGGATCCTCGCTACGCCATGGTCTACCGGCTCAAGCAGGACGGCGGCATTGCCTGCATGCCCTTCGAGATCGCCAATCCGGACAAGAAGGGCGAGATCGCAGTGGCGATGGGCGTGCTGATCAAGCCCGGGGACATCATTGAGGTCGAGCACACGCCCCGCACGCGGACAAACGCCTTCATCGAGAGGATCTTTAACGTGAATGTCGGCGCATACATCCCGCTCTACCGGTAGGGGCGAACAAGGTGTGGAGATCGTGACCAACACATGATCCAGGACACAGCCAACCGAGTGCAAGACAGCGGACCCCAGGGTCCGATGGACACGTTTGCCGCCCCAGGCCCTGCAGGCTCGCTGGTGCCCCAGAACCTCTTCGAGGTCATGTGGCGCCACAGTTGGCTCATCCTCGGCACCACAGTGGCCGCCCTGGTCCTGGGCATCATGTACCTGTTCAGGGCCACGCCCATCTTCACCAGCACGTCGCGACTGTACGTGGAGCAGGCAGGCCCCAAGATCATCCGGGACCTGGAAGGCGGGGTCATGACCGGGTCCAAGAACTACCTGTTCACCCAGGCCGAGCTGCTCAAGGCCACACCCATCGTCTCGGATGCGGCGGCCAAGCTCAGCCCCCAGCAGATGCGGTCCTTCACAGGCGTGAGCAACCCCATCGGGTTCCTCCAGCGGCAGCTCGAGACCACGGTCGGGCGCAAGGACGACATCGTCAGCATCTCATTCAGCAGCCCGTACCCGGTCGAGGCGGCCCAGGTCGTCAACACCGTGGTCGATGCGTATGTCACCTTCCATTCCAGACTCAAACGCAACACGGCCGCCGAGGTCCTCAAGATCCTCGAGAAAGACAAGGTCGGGCGAGACAAGGAACTCTCCGATAGACTTCGTGCACTGGTGGACTACAAGGAGCAGAACGAGGGCCTTGCCTATCAGACCGAACAGGGCAACGTGATCCTCCAGCGCCTGGAGCGGATCTCAGAAGCCCTCACCCAGGCAGAGCTGGCCGCCATACAGGCCAAGTCGGAGTACGAGTCCGCAAGGGACATGGTCAGCGATCCCAACGGCCTCAGGCAGTTCGTGGAGGCCCAGCGCGCTCAATCCTGGACCCAGGGCAGCTCGCAGGATCTGGCTGACCTCGAGGCCAAGGTGGACGAGCTCCGGGCCCGGCGTGCGGACCGGCTCAGACAGGTCACCACGGATCACCCTGCCGTGGTCGCCCTGGATGCGGAGATCGTCCTGGCCCAGCAGAAGCTCATGCGGGCCAGGGAGGAGATCGGGCAGCGGGACGTGGAGTTTGCACAGGGCCACCTGGCCCTGCTCCAACAGCGATACCTGGCAGCCGCTGAGCAGCAGCAGCAACTCACCCAGCACTACGAGGACCAGCGGCAGCAGGCCCTGGACCTGAACAAGCAGGTGGCCCAATTCACACTGCTGCAGTCCGAATACGAACAGACCAAGAAGATGTGCGACCTCGTGGACGACCGCATCCGCGAGCTCAACGTGAGCGAGGACGCGGGCGCACTGAACATCACGATCCTCGAGGCAGCCCGTCCTGCGGATGAGCCCTCCGCCCCGAACCGGCCCAAGGTCATGGCCATGGCCCTGGTCCTGGGCCTGATGCTCGGAGGAGGCCTGGCCCTGGCCAGGGACCTGATCGACCACCGGCTCCGCAATGCAGACGAGGTGACCGCGATCCTGGGCTCTCCGCTCCTGGGCGTGGTCCCGGCCATGACCAAGAAGCAGTCCAGGAAGGAGCACGGCCAGGCCGTGGCCCGTGAGCCGAGCTCCCACACCGCAGAGACCCTCAGGACCATCCGGACCACCATCTTCTTCAGCGTGCCCAAGGACGAGGCCAGGGTCATCCAGATCACGTCCCCAGGCCCTGGCGAGGGCAAGAGCACCCTGGTCAGCAACCTGGGCATAGCCATGGCCCAGAGCGGGCTCAAGGTCCTGATCCTGGACGCAGACCTCAGGAAGCCCATCCAGCACGAGATCTTCGACGCAGACCGCAAGACCGGGATCTCCTCCGTACTTGCGGGCCTGGTGCCCCTGCAGGAGGTCCTCGTGCACACCACGACCCCGGGCCTGGACCTGATCTGCGCAGGTCCGGACGTACCCAATCCCGCGGAGATGCTGGGCAGCCGCATCTTCTCCATGGCCCTGGACAAGCTCAAGACCCGGTACGACCGGATCCTGGTGGACTCTCCGCCCGTGGGCCCGGTAGCAGACGCCTCCATCCTGGCCGCCGCCTGCGGCGCTACGGTCCTGGTCGTGCGCGCGGACCGGTCCACGCGTCGAGGCCTCCTGTACGCCAAGGACGCCCTGTTCTCTGTGGGCGGCAGGATCCTGGGCGCGGTGGTCAACGACGTGGCGACCCGAAAACGCGGTTACGGATACGGGTACGGGTACGGGTACGGATATGGGTACGGGTCCAAGTACGGGTACGGATACGGCCACGGGTACTACCGCCACGAGGGCGACAACGGCGGGCGCACCAAGACCGCGCCCCCTGAGACTGCGGCCAATGCAGGACTGCCCCGCAGAGGCGATCTGAAGCCTGCAGGAGAGGACCGTGGATAGGCGATTGCAGGCAATGCAGCAGACCGCACTGGACCGGATGTCCGCACAGCAATGCGCGGACATCCACTGCCACTGCCTGCCCGGGCTCGACGACGGGCCCCGGAACACGCAGGAGGCCCTGGCCCTGTGCGAGGCCCTGGTCGAGGACGGGATCACCACTGTTGTGGCCACCCCGCACCAGTTGGGCAGGTTCGACGGGCGCTGCGACGCCCGGTCCATCAAGGAGGCCGTTGCACAGCTCAACGCAGACCTGAGCCTCGCGGGCATCCCCCTGGAGGTCCTGCCCGGGGCAGAGGTCCGCGTGGACGAGAGGCTCCTGGATCTGCTGGCCCAGGACAAGGTCCAGACCCTGCCCGGCGACTGCCTCATGCTCGAGCTGCCCTTTGAGGTCTTCCTGGACGTCGGGCCCCTGTTGCGGGCCCTCGGCGAGGCAGGGATCAGGACCGTGATCGCACACCCGGAGCGCAACGCAGGCATCGCCGCAGACCCCGCGCGATGCCTGGCCTGGTCCGATTCGGACCCGGTCCTCCAGGTGACTGCCGCGAGTCTGGTCGGTGCCTTGGGCCCGGGCGTGCGCGAGGCCGCCTGGAGGCTCCTGGACCTGCCCATGACCGCAGTGGTGGCCACGGACGCCCACGACACAGGGGACAGGAGCCCGTGCTTTGCCGGGGCGTTCGGTGCAGTCCGCCAGAAGAAGGGCATCCGATTCGCCAAACAGGTATTCGTCGACAACCCCTGGCACGTGGTGGGCGCAGGGTCGGCCCGCAAGACCCTGTCGAGGGGATGAGGCCCAGGCGCATGGTGTACGAGAAAGAGTACAACCGAGCTGGCCAAGACAAGGAACCGCGGGACCCCTTCGACCTCGCGATCGAGTTCCTGCTGGGCCTGATGCTGGTCTTCATGCCCCTTGCACTGGGTGCAGTGCAGGCCTGGAGCAAAGAGGTCGTCCTGGCCCTGGTGGCTGCCATGAGCGTGGTCATGACGATCAAGCTCGTGGCCAGGCCCCAGACCCGTTGGGTCCGGTCTTGGGCGATCCTCCCCCCGCTGCTGTTCCTGGGTGTGGGCCTGCTCCAGATCATCCCGCTCCCTGCCCGCGTGGTGGAGCTCCTGTCCCCGCGCACCGCGGCCATCGTGCAGGAGCTCCTGGCCGACCTCCCTGCACAGCAGGCCGCCCAGGACCGCATGACCATCAGCCTGTATCCCCACGCCACCAGGCACGACCTGCGTCTGGTCCTGGGCGCGGCCGCCGTGTTCGCGATCGTGCTCAACGTGGTGCGCACGCCTGCCCAGATCAAGAGGCTCTTGACCGTTGTTGCGATCACCGGGGCCGCTGTGGCCGCCCTCGCCATAGCCCAGGTCGTCACCCGGACAGACAAGATCTACTGGTTTGTGCCCATCATCAGTGCCCGGGCAGGTTCAGGGACGTTCGTCAACCACAGCAACTTCGCCCAGTTCATGAACCTCTCCATAGGCGCGGCCCTGGCCCTGCTCCTGGTGCAGGTCTCAGAGACCTTTGACCGGCGATGGACCACAGCCGCGCAGGTGCTGGACTACATCACCTCGCCGCAGGCCAAGCGCATCTGGCTGTGGTCCGGTGCAGCCGTACTGGGGGCAGCATCCATCTTCGTG
>JAGOQT010000001.1 GCA_018007255.1 Phycisphaerae bacterium
AGATTGGACGGTTCCTAGCCAAGTGTGGTGACAATCGAGGATTTGAACATGCAGGACAGGTAATGCATCCATGCGCTGGATAGGCTTGCCCTCTATTGCCGTCTTGGCTGCATGTTCAAATCCTCGATTGTCACCACACTTGGCTAGGAACCGTCCAATCTCCAGGGCCTCCCAATTGCCTCCTCTACTCAGCCACTTGCCCTCCCGCCTCCAGATGCTGTTTGGTTCGGCGTTCGGATCCTTTGGGGGGGGCCGATGCAGTTCCTCGAAATCCCATTGCATACGAGAAACGCCGCTAGCGTCTCCGAGAAAGGCAAGCAACTCGGCTGCCTTGAGACGTGTTGTCACGCGAGGGAAGTCAAGACACTCCCTTAGTACGGGTTTCGCCTTCTCACCGATCCGGTCCACAAGCACTAACAGAGCTTGATCCCGGACGGCCCCTCTATCACTCTTGGTGGCGTTTACAATCTGTTCAACGCTGTCAGTGGGGTACCCTTTTTCGCCGCAGTATCGCTTGGCGTTGTCAACGACTCCCTTCGAGGGCCCAGAGAACCTCTGTCGATCGACCTTGACAGGATCATCTGCCAGAAGAGACGATACCCAGAGGAAACACAGGCCAATACCCAGCATTATCCTATCCTTTTGCCCAGTAACCCGATTCATGTGATAGTCCCCTTCGTCAAGAACACCGAATTGTGTTGGCACATGTGTCATCCAAACAGACCGACGTCATTTCCCACGAACGTCTCCACATCAGCAATGGTGTAGTCCTCCAAACGCACCCCCTACTGGGGACATGCAGAACACGGTTTCTGCTGCGCCCACCCCTTATCCTCGGCACACCGACATATGTCGTAACCTAGTTCGTGGAAACACGTCTCCGCTGCCTCACGGGCTCGGTATTCCCCACCATAGCAGTCGCCTATCTCGTTGTACTTCTCCTCCAGGTGGCGATACAGTGGACGGTCAATCTTGCTCTCGAAGAATGCAGCCGCAGCCTGGCATGTGATCGTGTTGGAATCGCTACAGTTGATCTGAAGTGGGTCCAGATAGCCGCGATCTTCAAGCCAGCCAGGAACGGTGTCCCAGAAATCCGACCACTCCTGAACATGGGTACCTTCGTGAATGGCTATGCAGTCAGCGTCACTCACAGCGTAGCATCCTGCATCATCTGGATTACATGGGTCGTAGTATATGAAAGCTGTGGCATAGGTACAGTAGTTGTCCTTGTTCACGATACCAGGACTGTTACAGTCCCAATCCTGAAAGCGTTGATAACAGACCCCTGCATACATCCTAGTCCACAGGTCAAAGCGAGGCTCCCATGCACAATCATTGTAGACAGCCTCGTAGTTCTCGGTCTGATAGCCTGGATATGCCTCCCCACAGTGCTTAGAATTGGCACAATTGGGATCTACTGTACCTAACCACTGCGAATTCACGCCGCCCACCCCTGCCACGCACCCCGCCGGCAACGTCACCGTGACGACTCCTTCAAAGGTACATGGATCATCATCCCGGTCGCTGTCGTCACAGCCATACCAGGCGGGATCTGGTACATCGTCCACCGTCACACTGAAAACCACTGTCCCTATGCACGGCGGCGCCCGCCAACCGACCCAGTCGTTCGTGGTATTGGTCAGCCACGTCCCTGTCTGGCAATTCGTTCCAGTAGTCTTGCTCCAACTATACGTCAATGAATCAGACTCCTGATCCTCTCCGCCCACGGCATCTTTCCAGCGGTCGTCATCCCAGGCCGTCACACTGTGTTGGGCCGTATTGCATAGGCACGTATCGTATACATTCATGGATCCCTCAATCCCGGTGTCAGGAGTCCAACACTGGCAGTACCCGCAGGAGCACCACCCGTAACCCTCGACACAGGTGGTGCCGCAACTGCCAGCTGGAGGACAGGTTGTGGACACATAACACTGGCAATCATAGCCACAGTCGCAGCACTCGCCGCAGCCATAGTAGGGCGAACACTCCACACCTGCTTCCAGTACACAACCCAACTACCCCGCGTACTCCATACAGTCCGGGCAATCCGGCGGCGGACATGCCACCGTTGCCATCGTGCACGACAAGACCAGTATACCACAGGCTGTCAGGGCCCATCCATCGTATCCACTCTTCAGTGTCCCGCCCCCTTCCTTGTCAGGAGATCGAGCCTTGTCTGGACCGCCTTCGCCTGTTCATCCATGGGATCCGCCACGGCCAGGTAGGTCCGGAACAACTCCGCTGCAGCGGTCATCTGGCCCATGCGCTGGTACGTCCCGGCCAGGTGCAGAAGGATGGGACGCCACTGCCTGGCCTCGGGATATCTCTCCAGGAACCTCTGGTAGGAGGCGGCCGCCTGCTCCCATTGGCCCTTCTGGGCCTGAATGTGACCCAGCCTCAGGAGGGCCCCCTGGGCTAGTGAGCAATCCGGATACCCGCCAGCCAGGGCCTCATAGGCCTGCTCGATTCTGGCCTCTGCCTCCAGCATCGGCACCTTGCCCAGGTCCCTGAGCCTTGCATAGCACGGCCCGATCATGCCCTGGGCACTCCAGGCATACCTGTAGTCAGGCCATTGATCCACCACGTTCTGGTAGTATTGGACGGCCTTCTCGTAGTCCCCAAGGTACTTGCGGTACAGCACCCCGCTGAAGTACCAGGCGTCCGCGGCATAGGCAGACTCGGGCAGTCCCGTGATGATCCGATCCCAGACCACAAGGGTCTTTCTCAAGGAGGCGTTGACCGCATCGTCCGCACCGCCTCTTTGCTTCTTGGCCATGGCCTGGTTGTAGTACTCGTCGCCCACGCCGAAGACCGCCTCACCCAGGTCAGGGTCGTCTCTGAAATCAGTGATGAGGACGTCTATGGCCTTCTGGACACCAGGATCGTCCTCCCTGGCTGCCAGCAGCCTAGCCATGCCCGCCCTGGCCCAGATCAACTGTCCATCCCCCTTGGCCGTGTGGTCCAAGACGTGCTTGTAGATCTGCTCAGCCTTGTCCGGCTTGCCTGCCACAAGGTAGGCATCCCCCAAGCGACACAGCTCTGTAGGCAGGGTCGGCTGGCCTGCAAAGACCGTCATCAGCCGGTTGCCTGCTGCCTCAGCCTCCTTCTCATTGCCCTCCAGGATCCACGACTTGGCCAGCTCCGTCTGGGACCACATCGCGTACTGGTCGTCCTTTGACGACTGCTCTGCATTGTACTGGTGCACCTGACGCGCCTGCACAGGCCTCGTCTGCCGATACCGCATGGCCGTATGATACACCTCCTTGGCTGGGGTCTTGTTCTGTGAGAATGCAGCGATCAGCCGATTAAAGGCCTCCTCCACCGTGGTATTGGCACCGGGCGGGGATTCCTTGTCTAGGATCGCCAGCTGTGCCCTGACCGCTGCGTCGCTGTCAGGCCAATGATCCACCACATACTGATAGTACTGCCTGGCCTGCTCAGGCTTGTTGGCCTTGCTGTACGCTATGCCTACCTGGTACGCCTCCTTGGGTAGCGTGGCCTGATCGGAGAAGACCTGCACCAACCTGCCGAACTCCTGGTCTGCCGCTGCATCGTCGGCCTTGCTGATGGCCGATTTGATGATCTCGACCTGGGAGTACATCCCTTGGAGGGCATTGGCGTAGTGCTCCACGTTGTATTGATGGAGCTTGAGGGCAATCTCAGGCTTCCTCACGTTCCTGTAGTGCTTGCCCAGGTTGTAGATCGTGCCTGCAATGTCCTTGTGCTGGGCAAAGTCTGCCAGGAGGGTGTCCACGGCTGCATTGGCCGCCTTGTCGTCTGATCTCTCCAGGTGGGAGTGGATGATATCCCTCTGGCTGTGGACAGCCCACTCGGTGTCCTTCCACCTCCGGATCACGGACTGATAGATCTGCAGGGCCTTGTCGGGTGCCCCTTGGGGTGGTTTGACGTCCTTGTGTCCTCGGCCGACCTCATACACAGCCTGAGGCAGACCGGCATTCCCTGCAAACCGCTCCAGCATCTGCTGATAGGCCGCCTCGGCCTGAGAGGTCTTGTTGGCCGCCACATACAGCAAGGCCAGTCCCTTCTGTGCAGCAAGCTGCTGGTCTTGATCCGTGGCCTGCTCCAGCACGGCCTTGTAGAGCTTCTCCGCCTGGTCGTACTGCCTGCCCTGGACCAGACCCCCTGCCTCCGTAAGCTGCTCCGCCACACCGGCGAAGGCCGAGACCGGCAGCAGAAGCCATACAAGACCCATCCAGACTAGATATGAGTGCTTGGGCCAGGCCGTTGATGTCGATCTGCCTCTCGCGCTTGGCCTCCATCCTGCCTGCCGGCGTGCTCCTTTGCCCTCGCTCATGTCTTGGCTCCTTTCCGACTTTCTGGTGGGCCTTGTGGTAGATACACGCCTGCACGGGACCTGCAAACTGCAGATGCAGCATCCCCGTGAGGAGAATCCCCTTGCCTGGTGATTGGCCTTCTTGACCTACCCCTCCGCGCGTGATTGCTCCCATACCTTGCCATGGCCTTGGCACCTGCCAGTAGAGTACGCGCAGAAAGCCTTCTGGCTCCTGGCTTGACCGTAGTACCCCAGGCGCCGGCTGTGAAGCAAAGATGGCCATTTCCAGACACACCCCCTTGACTGCCAAGGCATTACAGGCCGGTCCTGACCGTCCAGATGCCTCAACAAGGTCCCCCATCGTCGGGCTGACCGGCATCTCCTATAGCGCGCCAGATGCACCCGGGTGGGCCGCCTTACCTTGCGTCGAGCACCTTGGACGGAGTGGTCGGCTTGGGCTTGACTCCAGGCCAATCCTGGTATCCCTGGAACTCCTGCTCGTGTTGCTCAAACGAGGCCCGGTCTCGATCCGAGATCCGCTTCAGGTCCTCTTGAGTCCCGGCCACGGCCTCCGCAGGCCGGATCACCTCCGCACGCACAAAGACGTACAGCTTGCTCTGTACGTCGCTGTTGGAGATCCCCCGAAACGCCCCGCCCACCAGCGGCAGATCGCCCAGGATCGGTACCTTGGTCCCTCCCTTGGACTGATTCAGCTTGAGCATGCCCCCCAGGATGATGGTACTTCCATCCGGGACCGTCACTACGGTCTTGACGTCGCTGGCAGTCAGGTCAGGGGGCCTGTCCCGCGTGATCGTCCCAAAGTCCGACCGGGTCAAGGTGATCTCCAACCTGAGCAGCTGGCCCTCGCTGATGTGCGGGGTGATCTCCATGGTGATCCCAGCCTCGTACGACTGGTAGTCTATGGCCGTCTCGATCAGGTTGGTCTGCTGGCCCGCTGTCCCGGAGGTGACCGGGATCGAGGACTTCTTCTCCACGTAGGTCGTGTCCGTGGTCTTGATGATCCCCTTCTCGTTGTCCGGGTGCCCTCTGGGCGAGGACCTTGGGCTTGGCCAACACCCGACCGTAGTTCTTGGTCTGCATGGCCGTCAACAAGGCATTGATGTGCAGGTCCGCGTAGAAGCCCGTGCCTGCCCCGGAGTTGGCCTGGAAGTCGATGAACTGGCGCAGCGAGCCGGGCTCCAGGAGCTTCTCCGGCACGGTGGTGTCCTCATCGACCATGAACGACCCGGTCTGGCCGCTGGTCTGCCGCATGTCCGGCAGGCTCCCCACCAGGTTTAGGTCGTAGTTGAACTGGTCGCTCTTGCGGATCTCCACCAAGGTCACGTCAATGAGCACCTGGGGACGCCTGCGGTCCAGGGTCCTGATGAGCTTGCTGATCCACTCCTGGTTCTCCCTGCTGCCATACACCACCAGCGAGAACGTACCCTTGTCCGGCACGATCAGGATCTCGTCCTCGAGTCTGCGAACGACCTGCTCAACCTTGGCCTCCTTGTCCTTGACCGTCTCCGCAATGAGCCTGCCCAGGACCTCTGCCAGGGCCTCGGGGTCCTGGTTCTCCAGGAAGTAGATCTCGTAGGGGATGGCCTCCTGCCTGACCTGGGCATCCACGCGCTGGATGACCCGGGAGATCTGCGTGTGCGCAAACTCCGTGGCATTGATCAGCAGCGAGTTGGTGGACTCCAGTACAGAGACCTGGGTCTCCTGGAGCAGGGCGGACTCATCGGCAGGACCATCGCCCGCCCCGGCTGGGGCGGGGGACGTGGACCCAGGGGCCTGCACCGATGCAGGGCTGGTCGCCGGCCTGGCCTTGTCCCCTATGAATCCAAACTCCTCCAGCTTCTTCTTGACCTCAGAGGCGTCCACGTACCGGATGTCATAGGTCTTCAGGATCCGCAGGTCCTCAGGGGCCACGTCCACCTGGGCCAGGACGGTCCTGATCCGGCCGTGCTGCTGGGCCGTGGCGTTGATCAGGAGGGAATTGGTGGACTCCAACACCGTGACCTGGGTCTCCTGCAGGATGACCCTCTCACCCTTATCTCGGGATCCACCCTCGGTCTTGGAGCTGAACAGTGAGGTCGCACCTGGTCCTGAGGGATCCGGCCCAGCCTTGCCCAGCACGTCCAGGTCCTCCAGCTTCCTCTTGGCCTGGCCAGCGGTCATGTGCACGATCGCGTAGGTCTTCAGGCTCCGCAGGTCGCTCTGCTCCACGTCCAGGGCGTCGATGACCTCTTCCACGATTGCCAGTTGATCGGCCTGACCGATCATCAGGAGCCGGTTGGTCCTCTCATCCACATCCAGGTACACGGTGTCCTTCTCAGTCGACTCCAACGGCGTTGGGCTTGTACCTGTGCCCAGGGAGGACCTCGGAGCCGGCGCCCCGCCGGACAGGAGAGAGGGGGTCGCGGGCTTGTCCGTTGCCCCACCTGGGGAGGTGCCGGAAGAGGCGGCCGTGACCCTGACCGGCACGGTCTGAAGCTCTGCTGCCAGGGCCTCGACCTTGGTAGCCAGGCTCCCTGCCATGGTGTAGCGCAGGGGCCTGTACCGAAACTCCCTGGCCCTGCCAGGCCGGTCCACCAGGTCCAGCAACTGCTCGATCCTGGCCATGCGGTACGCATAGCAGGTCACGATCAGGGTGCCCGTCTCTGCTATCGGAGAGGCCGATACGCTGAGCTTGAGGTTGTTGAGCAGGTTCATGGCACTGGCGGTGTTCACGTGCCGAAGGCTGAAGACCCGCGTGACCACCATGTCTCCTGCCGTCATGGTTGCACCATCGGGGCCTACCAGGGCAGGGTCCACGTCCAGGGCGTCTGTGACCGGCACGATCGTGACCAGACCAGCCCTGTGAGATGTCATGGCCAGGCCTTTGAACTTCAACACAGACTCCAGGAGTGCATACAGGTCCTTGACCCTGACCTGGCCCTGGAGCTTGCCGTGCAGGCGCAGGGAGACCGACTGGCCCTTGAGCTTCTCGGGGTCGAACAGGTAGTCCAGGCTCAGGTACTCTGCAGCCAGGTCCAGCAACTGGGTCATCTCCAGGCGGTCAGGCAGCTCCAGCTCCAGGATATCGTCCCCGTTGGCCAGGGTGGGCCCATCGAATGTGACAGAGGTCTGAGGCTCTGCAGGCAGGTCTGCCTGAGCACGTGCCTGGCGTGCAGGTCCCTGCGACATGGCCGTCTGCTCCGGCTCGTCCACAGAAGGATCGGTGCGTGCAACCGGTGGCTGGGCGATCCGAGAGATGGCTTCCTCCGCAGGGGCGTTACCCGCCTTGGGGTCTCCGGCCTTGGCCTGAGCCGCAGTCGCGGGCTCCTGCTTGGGCTGGGTCCGGACAACGGGCTGGACCGGCAACGGAGAGACAGGCTCAGAGGGGATGGGAGTCGGCTGCTGAACTGTATCACCTCTGGCCTGGCGCAGGGCTGCAGGGCCTGCCTCCATCAGGATGGCCAGGTCCTCCTGGAATCGGCCAGGGATGATGGCCACAACCGAATCACCGTGGATGTCGATGATCCCTCGTGCAGCAGCCGTTCCTGGAGGCAGCGCAGCAAAGGTCCCAATGGAGATGCCGCCCAGGGCCTTGGCAATCTGGTCGTTGGTCGCGAGCCCCCTGGCAGCAGACAGCGGGGCAACAGTCTGAACTACGTATGGCTCATCAGAATCGATCAAGTCCAGGACGATCCTTGCCTTGTGCACCGTCTCAGTAGGACCGGTGACGGTAACGGCGACGACAGAAGAGACCTCGACCGTGCCCAGGCCAAGGTCGGCCAGGACCTCCTTGGCGCGGTCGGGTGCAATGGCCTTGAGCACGAAGACCTTCCGTTCCTCCAGCAGAGGCTTGGTACCTTCAGGTGCGGGTCCTTGGACGCAGCCGCAGAAGAGCAGGACTGCGGCAATGACTGCTGCCTGCCCCTCCCTACGTCGATGAGGTGTACCTCTGCACACCATGCTCGTCTCCTGGTGACTATCCAGGTACCCAGGGGCTGGTCACTCCTCGCCATCCGGATATGTCCCGGATCGCGGCTCTTCCGGCAGCACTGGATAGCCGGAGGATGACACCTGCTTGTTGCCGGACCGGACCTGCCGGACCAAGGTCCTCTGCGCGGGACTCCGTTCCAACGAGATCTCACGGATCTGCTGGCCATCACGGCTGCGGACAACCACCATGCCGCGTCTGACCTCCTGAACCACCCACGGGCCGACCTGGGAGTCCTTCTTCACCCATCTGCCCGCCCCCTCTGCGCTGGCAGATTCGACGATCAGGGCCATGGACCGATCCGGTTGGCCTGGATACAGGCTTATCGCCTGGACCGTGAACTTCACCGATGAGACCACAGGTCTTATCGGTGGATGGTCGGACTGTCGGACTGTCGGACTGTCCGACCGTCGGACAGACAGAGCTGGATTCAGGGTGGCCGCAAATGCCTGCGCGTGTGCCACCAGCGGGGAGATACTGCCTTCAGAGCCGTCCGCCCTCCCGCTGTTTGCGCGTCCTCTCTGCTCTGTCACGCTCGGCAGGGTACAGACCCGCTCGGCGTCGTTGGCCGGCCTTGGGCGACACGTCTCCACCAAGACCCACGCAGTCCCGATCCATGCAAGGATACTAGTGCCGTGTAGAAGGTGCATCACGACCCCTTGAATCCAAATGCGAGATGGTTCCCCCTTGGTCAACTGATCCCCACAACAAGCGGTTGATCCATCTATCCAAATGTCAGGGCATCTGGTCTTCCAGCCAATGCCCGGCTAGTATAGCCACGTCCTTCAGGTCCACCCGGCAGTCGCCGTTGATGTCGCCGGCAATAATCGTCTCACATACGGGCTTGCCAAAGTACGACTTGCTGGCCTCGGCTGTTCCGCCGTAAGCGCCCATGTTGATCCTGCCCCCGTTGGGGAAGGGCTCAGGCCCTACGGGACTGAGCGGGTCCCCTGCATCGATGCACGGACTTGTGACCTGGTCCTGAACCCAGGTCTTGCTGACAGAGTCCCACCTGCCTGCCTGAGACTTGAGGTGGTAGTCACCGTCGACCCAGAAGTCATCGCTTAGCTTGTCTGGAGTCCCATTGGGATCCCAGTGGCCTGGATCCACGAAATGAGGATCGCCTGTAGTCCAATGCCCGTGAGCACGTTCATGAGGATCATATAAATCATTTGGATCGTCTCCTATGAGGCTGTACCCAACTTGCAGTTCCATTGGCCATAGAATTCCAACATCAGGCAGCGCGATGTCATTGCCAAGAAGGCCCGCAGTATTACGCCACACAATGGAATTGTACAAGTGGGATATATCGTCGCCGTCCGGTCCGCAGGATATCCCACCGCCTAGGCCTTCCTTGCCTATTCGGTTTCCGGTCACAGTACAGTTGACGAACTGATGGCTCCCGCGACAATAGATGCCTCCGCCTTGGTGTGTGGCGATATTCCCTACGACCAGACAATTCAGCACTCGGGCATTCTCGCGGTGGAGGCTCATTCCTCCACCTCTGTCGTACCCGGTCCAACTTGCCACATTCCCCATGATGATGCAATTCTCTACCCGGACATCCGACTGATAGGCGGCAATTCCCCCGCCATCCCTTGCCGCATTACCTATGATGATGCAATCCCTTATCGTAGGACTGCTCTCCATGCAGTAGATAGCGCCTCCATCGTGAGGCCCCATATACCCTTGTGTCACTGTCAAACCCTCAACGACGGAATTAGCGTCTTCGTGGGAGTGAAAACTAAAACCCCGATGGTACTCTGGATCGATCTTTTGGGGCGGGCCGTAAGAGGGGTAACGTCCACCGCATTGGATGATACAGGATTCAGGACCTACTTCACTTTTGAGGATGATCGCCTTGCCCTTGAAGTCAATGTCGCGGTTGCCTTCACCTGCGTAGGTACCAGGGGCAACTATGACGGTATCGCCGTCATTGGCGTCATCGATGGCCGCCTGAATAGTCAAGCACTCTGAGGGAACCATGATTACCGTCGCTTGGCTTGCGCAGCACACAATCAAACAGAGCAATACATTCACAATCCTGTTCACCGCCGATATGGAAGGACTTTCTCCGATTCCCACAGCCATTCCTCCTTTCATCTTGTCCCTTGTGGTTTTGCCTCTGATGGTCTCGCGTCTGATCCCGCTTCCGTCGTGACATTCACCCTGTATTTGCTACTGTTGTTACGCCACCACTCGAGGCATTCGGATCGGGTGGCACCTTTCGGCAATTGAGAGGTGAGGCTTCTCTTGAATGGGTTTTCGCGGACAGGCAGCACCATCTGCGGCACATAAGATACAAGCGAGCCGTCACCTTTCTCTATCCGCTCCATGATATATGGAAGCGAGGCCAAGCCCCCTCGTGTCATTTCCTCAAAGAGCCGCTTTTCTGAGGTAGCCCCAAAGCCTTCACGTCCCTTCTCACTTCGGCGATTCCATACGGCATACATTTCCGCAGCGTGTTTTTGGGCAAATTCCCCTCCCTTGCGGCTCCAATGCTGCCAAAGAGTCAAATAGACCTTATCAGCCGACAACTCTCCCAATTCAGGGAAGTCCGCAACACAATATGTACGCTGTCCACTGATATACTTCACGGGGAAGCGGGCATGAGTCAGGTCTTCCAGACAACGATGCACTCTATAGTCCAATTTCCCCATATTAGAGGCATGTTGAATCAATGGATTAGCGGCTCGGATATCGCCAAGAAGAGCCAAAGCGTATGCGGCATACTCATATCGTTGCCCCAGCGTTGGCAAATCGCGGATGATCGGGTCAATTGCACGAGTATCTCCCAGATAACCCAATGCCAGGATAGCGTAATCCGCGAGGATGTATTGTTGTCGATCCTCTCGCGGATTGCCTGATACCCTGCCTGGGACATTAGGCTTCTCGATGGCTTCAATCAGAGGCTGAAAAGCCTGCTGGTCTCCTATAGCACCAAGGCTTAAGGCAGCATAACAACGGGCAATATGGAAATATATGCCTTCTGTATCCCCGAATAGACTATCTCTTGTCCAGTTAGGTTCACCACGCACGACAGCAACAAGAAAAGAGACAGCATCTTTACTGTCAAGCCCCTTTGTAGGCTGAAACCGAGGCTCCGACGGAGAGGCAACGGGAAAATATACCAAGTTGAACCCTGCCCGACCGCTCCCGGCGGCTTTGACCGCTGTCTCCAGTAAGAAGGGAAACTCCATACTTGCGTGGCCATCCTGGCACCATCCTCTGGTTACACACATAAGAACGATAAAGACAACCAGGCCAGGACATGTCCATCTATTGTCATGCATTTGCTATCCTTTCAGTGCTATAGTATAGCTAATCGCTCGTTTTGCTACAATATAAAACTAGTCCCACCAATTGTTACTTGGGATGGTACGTATGGCATTCGTACCACAATGAATCTCGCCTCCGCCTCCAGACGTTCCGCCATGAAGCGGCCAACAGTCTACAAAACCGCTGAAGGGAGAATTGATCTTGAACACATCCACACCATTTGCGGTTCTTGGACCATAAGGATTCGGTACATGTAAGCTCCCGCCCGAATTCAGCAGATTCACCATGCCAGGTAGAAGTGCACTGGCGGACCAATTCTGATCAAACAAGGCTGGTACACTCGCAAAAGTCGTAATGGACGTCTGCTGTAATAGCAGATTTCTTAGATCTGAAATACGTGAGGGCCAAGCTTGCTGAACGCCACTATAGGCATTCCATAAGTCCCTAATCGCCATACAAACAGGGGCGCCTTCTGAACCTCCATCGTACACATGCCCAAACGCAAAGTTTCTTTTGCTCTTCTTGACCAGAATATATCGGCATTCGTAGGGATCTCCATTCCAGGTCCCATCAATGGTTACACTGTTTGAAGTGTTTGAGACTATCCTCTTCTTCTCTGGGTTTATCTCAAAGCCCCCCTGTGTTGCGGTGTAAATGATCACATACCCATCACTCCAGTCTACCTGAGACCAGTCATGTAATCCCGATCCATCTCTGAAAGTACTATTACTAACTGTCTCAGTTACAACCCCGAAATCCTCTGGACCTTCACAGAATACAGTTCTGAACTCGGAGCGAGCAACAAGTGTGTATCTCCATCGATCCGGATAGTTGACAGGATCAGGAATAGGATCCCAAAGACGCCCTTTGCTCGTTAGGTTATCATAAACATAGACTCTTGTGGCATCACTATGGACGATTTCACGTACCTCGATTTGCCAATACCATAGATCGATGATCTCGACATACCCTCCGGCCCATTGATCTGTCGACCAGGTTGCTGTCGAGATCTCTATGTATTGAGAAGCAGCCCCTGTAATCAAGCCATTGGCCTGTGTGTTGTTATTGATGAAGTTCTCGACAAGCGAGATGCCCAAGTCAACATCCACAATGTAGGCAGACGTGCCATTGAAGCTCACCAATTCATCAATGTGGCCCACGCTAAGATATCCCGTCTGTGGTGATACAATCACAGACTGAACACCCTGTGCTGCAATGAAGTTGGTAATGTCACCACTGCATCCCGTTCCAACAACGACATGTTCATCTGCTACGGCCTCAATATTTCCACCATAATCGTATTTTGGGTTTCCCGAACCAACGGTGAAGACACCTACACTGGGTGCCAATAGGCTATTGGGCCAGGAGTCTAACGCCCTACCTTGACGCGGCAAGTCCATTACCACGTGCATTTGGCCTCCCGGCCACTTGGTGTAGCCGATTTCGGCAGCATCCTGTAGCCACGGATCTCCTGCATAAGTTGTGCCAAGATCCATACTTACAATACTAGTCCCCACTGCGGCAATGTCATCGTCTTGGTCTGAGTCACTCCGATCTGGTGAATAGACCACTTCAGAGGAAGCATAACCAGGCAAAAGAATGAACGGCGACGATCGAAGCTTCACTACTTCATCCGTAAAAACGCTTCCTCCACCCTGATCTTGAATTCTCAGTCTAAGATAACACGCCTCTCCCACGGAATTAGAGAATCGATAGGCCTCAATATACCAATTCAAGGTACTGCCTATGACAGTGGTCACTTCAAGGCTATTCACCCACGACCAACTCCCGCCATTACAGACGAATCCAAGCACATGCACAGATCCCCCCGCTCCAGGAGTATCACCGTCGAAAACCTGCATAAATGCATTCTGGCTGTATTCTGTGATCAGGTTCCCCGAATCATCGACGATCTCAGTAAAGGCTTTCCAGCCTGTCGGCAAGGAGGTCTCGCGAATCTGTACCGGTAGAAGATCAGTCAAGTCAGCACTGCCATCTATGTGCCCGTTGTCACAGTCCTTCTCGGCGGGCGTGCCGGGATCGTCATCATCGATGTTCACCGGCACAATCGCCGCTTGAGTCTCCTCCAGGTCCTCCTCCGCCGGTGTTCCGTCGACGGTTCCATTATGGTTGGAATCCACATCGATGTCCACTTGGATAACGCTGATGAGATGGGAATCAGTGAAGGACCTTCGACGCGGAATCGTCAACTGAATGACCGCCGTGTAGGTACCAGGCGCAGCCCGTGTCCCATCATTCTTCTTCCCATCCCAGGTCGTCTGTTGCGGCCCCAACCCATCACCCAATCGTATGCTTTTTATCGTGGCGCCCGATTGGTCCTTGATCAACAGGTCCGCCACCCACCGCAGATAGTAACGCAGCCTGTTGTTGTTCGGCAAGATCGTGTAGTAGATATCGGCTGGAGTACTGCTCTGATATGCCATGTACTCAGCCGTATCACGATTCGGCGGATCGTCATCAATGGATACTGCAATCACATAGACCTCCGCGTAGTCATCGTCAGTCAGCCCATAGCTGTTCTCGGCCTCTACATCGACCTTATAGGCCCAAGGCGTAACAAACGAGAGGTTCCTGAGCGAACTGGCATAATAACCCTCTTGGTCGTATCCCCCATCGTGCTCAATGGGATCCGGTGGTGGATTCGTTGAAACCCAATAGCCGCTGAATGGTCCCCAGTCTACCCACCTCTGCCATTGCCAATCCCAGTCCTGGATATAGGTCCCGGACCAGTCCTCCGCCTCAATGCTCAGATGCTCGCCTGGTCCTACACAATGCAGCCAATCGGAGATCCAGACCTCTGGTGGCAACGGCCAACCACAGCATAGGCTCGCTGTTGTGCAGACGGATACTGCCATCAATGCCAGGGTTTTGAGTATTCCTTTCGCTCTCATGGCTGGCTTCCCTCCTTGGATACATTGCCACGGGCGTATTCCAAGTATTTTCTGGCCGCGGGGACACCTGGGCTTGACGGATACAGCTCCAGCAAGTGCCTGTATGCCTCGGTAAGGGTAGATTCTGCCTTGCCCCTGGCCTCCGGGTCCGAATCCATCTCTGATCGCAACAACATTTCTTTGTACATCTTGACGATCCGATGCTGGGCCATCCAGGCATATTCATACTCCGGCCAAGTCTCCACGATCTTCTGATAGTACGGCATGGCCTTCTCATCCTGCCCCAACAGCCGGTAGGTCTCCGCCGCCATATGATAGGCCTGGGCCGTGATGAGAGACGAAGGCAGCTCCCTGATGATCCTCTCCCAGATGACCAAACCCTTCTCGAAGTTGTCATCTGCCTTGTCCTTGCGGCCAGCCTTGTTCTCAGCCAGGGCCTCTGACCAGTATTGCTCCCCAACACTGAACACCACCTTGGACAGGTCCGAATGGTCTTTGAAGTCAGTAGTCATGGCATCCAAGGCCTGCTGGCCTGCCGTATCATTACCCTTGGCAATCTCCAGCTTGATAAGACCCGCCCTGGCCCAGATCAACTGTCCATCCCCCGTGGCCGTGTGATCCAGGACGTACTTGTATATCTGCTCGGCCTTGTCGGCCTTGCCCGCTTGAAGGTAGGCATCCCCCACCCGGCATAGCTGCGTGGGCAAAGTAGGCTGGCCTGCAAAGACAGTCATCAGCCTGTTGCCTGCCGCCGCAGCCTCCTTCTCATTGCCCTCCAGGATCCACGACTTGGCCACCTCCGTCTGCGACCACATCGCGCACAGGTCGTCCTTGGACGACTGCTCTGCATTGTACTGATGGACCTGCCGGGCCAAGATAGGTCGGCTCTGCCGATACCGCATCGCCGTATGATACACCTCCTTGGCTGGGGTCTTATTCTGTGAGAATGCAGCGATCAGCCGACTAAAGGCCTCCTCCACTGTCGTATTGGCACCTGCCGGGGATCCCTTGTCTAGCATCGCCACCTGTGCCCTGACCGCTGCGTCGCTGTCAGGCCAATGATCCGCCACATACTGATAGTACTGCCTGGCCTGCTCAGGCTTGTTGGCCTTGCTGTAGGCTATCCCTACCTGGTACACCTCCTTGGGCAGGGTCGCCTGACCGGAGAAGACCTGCACCAGCCTGCCGAACTCCTGGTCTGCCGCTGTGTCGTCGGCCTTGCCGATGGCCGATTTGATGATCTCGACCTGGGAGTACATCCCTTGGAGGGCATTGGCGTAGTGCTCCACGTTGTACCGATGGAGCTTGAGCGACATCTCAGGCTTCTTGAGGTTCCTGTAGTGCTTGCCCAGGTTGTAGATCGTGCCTGCGATGTCCTTGTGCTGGGCAAAGTCCGCCAGGAGGGTGTCCACGGCTGCATTGGCCGCCTTGTCGTCTGATCTCTCCAGGTGGGAGTGGATGATATTCCTCTGGCTGTGGACGGCCCACTCGGTGTCCTTCCACTTCTGGATCACGGACTGATAGATCTGCAGGGCCTTGTCGGGTGCCCCTTGGGGTGGTTTGATGCCCTTGTATCCTCGGCCGACCTCATACACAGCCTGAGGCAGACCGGCATTCCCTGCAAACCGCTCCAGCATCTGCTGATAGGCTGTATCCGCCTGAGAGGTCCTGTTGGCCGCCACATACAGCAGGACCAGGCCCTTCTGTGCAGCCAACTGCTGGTCCTTGTCGGTAGCCTGCTCCAGCACGGCCTTGTAGAGCTTCTCTGCCTGGTCGTACTGCCTGCCCTGGACCAGACCCTCTGCCTCCGTGAGCTGCTCAGCCACAGCGGCGAAGGCCACAAACGGCAGCAGAAGTAATACCAGACTGATCCAGGCTAGATATGAGTGCTTGGGCCAGGCTGTTGATGTCGATCTGCCTCTCTCGCTTGGCCTCCATCCTGCCTGCCGGCGTGCTCCTTTGCTCTCGCTCATACCGTGGCTCCTTTCCGATCCTCTGGTGGGCCTTGTGGTAGATACGCGCCTGCACGGGACCTGCAAACTGCAGATGCAGCATCCCCGTGAGGAGAATCCCCTTGCCTGGTGATTGGCCTTCTTAACCTACCCCTCCGCGCGTGATTGCTCCCATACCTTGCCATGGCCTTGGCACCTGCCAGTAGAGTACGCGCAAAAACCCTCCTGAGTCGACCGTAGGGCTTTACCAGCTAATGTCAAGCAAAAAATGCAGTTTTATCAAGAACTTTCTTGTATCACACACAAGACATTGCTACCGCTGGCGTTACGGAACACCTGGAATCTCTTGGATTGGGCCAAATCTCCCTCATGCAAGGGAGAGGCCAGCCTCATTGCCGACAGAAAGGGAAAGGAATCAGGGGTCAGGTCTGCCCAAGGCCAGCCACTCTGTGCCCGCATTTCTCACAAGCCTTCGGTTCTGAGCGGTCCTGTTGTCCGGCTGCTGCGTTCTCGGCCCCGTTTGTCCTCAGCGTGCCGCAGCGGGTACGCCTCCGGGCAACCGGGACATCCGGCCGACATGCCGCGCTCAGAACAGTCTGTCGCCGATGCGTCGGCCCTCCGGTCGGGCCCAGGCGGGTCCACAGCCTCCATTCTGCCTCAGCCGTCCGAAGCCTCGTGAGAAATGCGGGCTGGCCCGGGGCCCCCTGCCCTGACAGCCGGCTCCCAGGCGCCCTTCGTGCAGATCCTGCAACAGGGGACTACCGGCCCCGGGCCCGCATCAGCTTGGTCTGGGCCTCGCCTCCGTTGAGCAGGTACAGCAGAGGCACGGGCCTGTCCAGGACCTCGACCCACGCGGCCCGGCGGGACCACGGCGTCACGGACAGGACGTTGGCCATGTCCATCCAGTACTCCAGGCGCGCGGGGCTCAGGCCCCAGATCGCGTGGAAGTGATTGGCCGGGGCGTACTGCTTGTACTCGGGCATGGTGGCGTACTTGGGCACGATCCAGGTGTGCGGCCAGGTGACGTTGGACGTGTTGGCCACCGCGTCGGCCAGCTTCGCGGGCAGGTCCACGGTGCAGGCCTGGTCCCAGATCAGGCTGAAGGCCCCGGACAGGTCGCTGTAGGCCAGTCTGCCGGCCAGGCACTCGATCCCCCCGGGTGTGACGAAGGTCACGCTGTTGCCCCCGCCCGGGAAGTAGTACGTCTCTGCGGCCGGCATGGAGACATTGGCCATGACCCTCTTGACCGAATCGCCCGGCCTGCCCGCCCAGTTGAAGCTCGCGGATCCGCTGTTGTCCCCGTCCACGATCCCCTGTCGGGCCCAGAGGTCCTTGTCCGTGAAGCGAACGCCCAGGCTCTTGGCCAGGGCCTGGATCTCCCAGGGCTCCCAGACCTTGCGGAAGTCCATGAACAGGGGCGGGTTTCCGCCGGACAGCCATGAGCTGGCGAGCATGGTCAGGAGGCCCTGAACATCGGCCTCTGTGGCAAAGGGCAGGACCGCCTTGGGACCGCTGTGGTCGAATGTGGAATTGAGCAGGCTCTCCATGGTGTCCGCGATCGGAAGGGGGATGCCCCGCGGGTCGCTGCCCCACTCGAGCTGGTTCATGAACCCGCCGCCGACCGCGTTCAGGTCCGCGAGCAGGTCGCGCACGATCAGGTACAGGGCCAGGGAGTCGTTGAACCGCTCGGATCCCTGCTCCTGGCTCAGGTCCAGGCGCGGGCCCACGTACCGGTTGACCCAGGAGCGGAGCTTCTTGAGCTCCTGCTTGTCATAGGACCCCTTGCGGAGCAGGTCGGCCAGGAGCTTCATGTCCAGGCGGGTGATCTCCAGACCGAAGGTCCTGCGAGTGGGGATCACGTGGGCCAGGGCCGTCTCCATGCCCATGGAGTCGTGCCCGAAGACCACAACGCGCCTGCCCTTGAGGCCCGCGTAGGTCAGGGCCGCGTAGCACCAGTCGACCAGGGCCTGCACTGTGGGCTCCGTGGGCCTGGGGGTCAGCCCCGTGTCCGGCCAGGTCCCCACGTTCAGGTGCGTGAGCCGGCCGCTCTGTGCCAGCGCGCCGTTGACCGCGTGGGCGAAGACCACGCCCGGCTTGGGCCCGCTGTTGCCGCAGGTGATGTTCACGGGGATGTCCGCGGGCAGTTGGGCCAGGAGGCTCATGAGGGTCAGTTGCGGGAAGGCCCAGGTGTCCGGCGCGCAGATGACCGCGTTGACCCCGGCCTCCCGAAACATCCGGCCCACCGCGTCCGCCTCCCTCTCCCCGTCCATGAGCAGGGGCGTCCAGACCACGTCCACAGGGTTCCCGTCGGGCAGACGCACGTGCGTGGCCACCAAGTCCGCCACGATGCCCACGATGTTGGCAGCACGCTGGCGCGAGGCCGCATCGACCCGCGGATCCCCGCTCGCACAGACCCCGAAGGTCACCTTCTTGGTTCCGCCCTCTTTGCCCTTGAGTTGTCTGGCCTTTGCCATTCGGTGTCTCCTTTGTAGAGTGGGTAAACTGGACCTGCATGATTATAGGATTCGGCCGATCCCCTGTCATCATCATTCCGTGTGCGCCCCGTCCTGCGGGCAAGGTCAAGAATCGCCATCCCAAGGTCCATTCTCCCCTATCCTCGCCCACCCCGCGGCGTTATCCTGTCTGCTGTGTCCTAAGGACCTGTGGACGTCACGAATCCAATCCGACAGCAGAAAGGAGTGGACATGGAGAAGAAACGACTCGTTGAAAAGGACGCCAGGATCAAGAAGGACGACCGGATCGTCATCACCGGCGCGGGCGGATTCATCGCCGGCAACCTGGCCCGGTACTTCACGGACAAGGGCTTCACCCGCATCCGCGCACTGGACAAGAAGCCCCTGCGGGAGTGGTATCTCCGCGTGCCCGGCGTGGAGTCCCTGTGCCTGGACGTCAGCCGCGAGGAGAACTGCAGGCGGGCCTGCGAGGGCGCGGTGGAGGTCTACAACCTGGCCGCGGACATGGGCGGCATGGGCTTCATCGAGCGGTTCCGCATCGAGTGCCTCCGCTCGATCCTCATCAACACCCACATGATCGAGGCGGCCTATAGGGCCGGCGCGAGGCGGTACTTCTTCTCGTCCTCCGCCTGCGCGTACAACGTCCTGCTCCAGCAGGACCCGAACGTCCGGGCCCTGAAGGAGTCCGACGCCTACCCGGCCATGGCCGAGCGGGGCTACGGCTGGGAGAAGCTGATGAGCGAGATGTTCTGCCAGGAGTACTGGGCGGAGCGGGGGATGAAGACGGCCATCGCCCGGTTCCACAATGTCTACGGTCCCTTCGGCACCTGGGACGGCGGGCGGGAGAAGGCCCCTGCCGCGCTCTGCCGCAAGGTCATCGAGGCGATCGACACGGGCCGCAAGGACATCACAATCTGGGGCGACGGGCATCAGACCCGCAGCTTCATGTACATCGCCGACTGCGTGCAGGGGATCGACAAGATCATGCACTGCGACGACCTGATCGCCACGCCGATCAACCTCGGATCCAGCGAGTTGGTCTCCATCAACGACCTGCTCACCAAGGTCGAGCGGATCGCAGGGGTCAAGCTCAGGCGCCACTACGACCTGGACGCCCCGCGGGGCGTGGCCGGGCGGAACAGCGACAACACCTTCATCCGGAAGGTCCTCAAGTGGGAGCCGAGCACCACGCTGGACACGGGCCTCCGCGCCACATACAAGTGGATCGAGAAGCAGGTCCGTGCCCGCAAGCAGGGCCGACACGTGGTGGAGTAGACCTGATGGCCGCGATCCGAAGCAGACCCGTCGTAGCCCCGGTCACCCGGGTGATCGGAGCGATCCCCTACCGGCTGGCCCTGGCCGGCGGTTGGATCGACCAGCCCTTTGTGTCCCGCCTGAACCCCAGGCCCCCCGGCTCCATGGTGGTCGTGGGGATCGAGCCGAAGTTCCGGTTCATGGAGCGGAGCGGGATCGCCACAGGGACCCGCAAGGTCGCAGACAGGCTCTGGAAGGGCCGCCTGCCCGACCGGCCTCTGGACCGCCTGGTCCGGGAGCTCTATGACGCCGAGAACCGCGGCAAGGCCGAGCCGTCCGGGTCCCAGGACATGATCGGCCTGATCTACCCGGGCATCAGCCGGCTCGACTACGACCACCGCGTGCACGGCGGGTTCTTCCCCTCGCACATCGAGACCCTGCGGGGCCTGCGCGTGGTGGCCTGGCTCGAGAGGGTCCTGCAGGTCCTGCCCGTTGCGCCGCGGCCCGAGGGCTACAATCCGCTCGGCGCACAGCACCTCAGTCCGCGGTGGGTCCGGCGTCTGGGCCGGAGCGGACAGGACTGCTTCGACGCCATCCGGTGCAGGGATGTCCGGGCGCTGGGCAGGTCCATGAACGAGTGCATGCGGTGCTGGGCGGCCCTGCTGCCCCACACCGTGCGCCACCCGACCCTCACCGTGGACCTGGTGAAGCTGCTCCGCGTGTACCAGGACCGATATCCGGGTGCGATGTACTCCGGGTGCGGCGGGGGCTATCTGTTCGTGGCCTCGGAGGAGCCTGTGCCCGGGGCGTTCCGCGTCAAGATCCGGACCGTGCCATGAGCCCCGCCGCCCCCCAAGTCGTGGTGACCGGAGGGTTCGACGACATCCGGTCCAGGCAGATCCGATTCCTGGAGGAGGCGTCCAGGCTCGGCCCCCTGACCGTGCTGCTCTGGTCGGACGAGTCCCTGCACAGGCGCACCGGAAAGGCCCCCGCATTCCCCGCGGCAGAGCGCCAGTATGTGCTCCAGCATGTCCGATATGTGGCGGAGGTCAGACTCGCGGAGGCCCCCGCGGATCCGGATTCGCTTCCCGCGATGGAGGGCCTGGGGCCGGGGGTCTGGGCCGTGCCCGGGGATGAGGACGCCTCCGCCAAGAAGGCCCTGTGCGGACCGCTCGGCATCGAGGTCCGCACGCTCCGCGAGGAAGACCTGAAGGGCTTCCCCGTGCAGCCTGCCGCACCCTCCAGGCCCGGCCGGAGGAAGGTCGTGGCCACCGGCTGCTATGACTGGTTCCACTCCGGGCACGTGCGGTTCTTCGAGGAGGCCAGCGGGTACGGGGACCTCTATGTGATCGTGGGCAACGACCGGAACGTGCGGGCGCTCAAGGGCCAGGGGCACCCCCTGCTCTCGGAGGACGAACGCCGGTACGTCGTGGGCTCGATCCGCACCGTGACCCAGGCGATCGTGTCGACCGGCATGGGGTGGCTCGACGCGGATCCGGAGATCCGGCGGATCCGACCCGACCTCTACATCGTCAACGAGGACGGGGACAAGGGCGGCAAGCGGGACTACTGCCGGAAGCTCGGCATCCAATACCGGGTGCTCCGGCGAACCCCGGCGCCCGGACTGCCCAGGCGGACCAGCACGAACCTGAGGGGGTTCTAGCCCGCATTTCCCACGAGGCTCCGGACGGCCGCGGATCGAGCGAGGAGGCCGGATTCAGGCCACGTCCTGGATGTCCAGGATGCCCACCGCCTTCAGATCCCGGTCCACCACGGCCAAGGCATTGATCCGCATGCCCCGCATGATCTGGACCGCGTCCTCCACCAGGGCGTCCTCCTGCACGAACTTGCAGGGCGCGGTCATGCAGGCCGCGATCGGGGTCGTGGCGATATCCACGTGGACCTCAAGACACCTCCGCAGGTCGCCGTCCGTGAACACCCCGAGCAGGCGCCTCTGATCGTCCACCACCAGACACAGGCCGCACCGGGCCCGGGTGATCCTGTGTATGGCCTCCGAGATCGTGTCCGCGGTCTTGGCGTGCGCGGACCGGTCGCCGGTGCGCATGCACTCGCCCACCCTGCGCAGCCGCCTGCCCAGGGCCCCTGCCGGGTGCAATTGGGCGTAGTCCTGGCGGGTGAAGCCCCTCTCCTCCTCCAGGGTGACCGCGAGGGCGTCGCCCAGGGCCAGCATCGCGGTGGTGCTCGCGGTCGGGGCCAGGTTGAACGCGTCCGCCTCCGGGTGCCTGCCCAGGGGAAGGACCAGATCGCACATCTGCCCAAGGGGCGACCGCTCATGGGCGGTCATGGCCACGGTCCGAATCCCAAGCCCCTTGAGGGCCTGGGCCACCAGGAGCAGCTCTCCGGTCTCGCCGCTGTTGCTGATCAAGAGGGCCACGTCCTCCTTGCCGAGCATCCCCAGGTCGCCGTGCATGGCATCCAGGGGATCCAGCCAGAGGCTCCGCGTGCCCGTGCTGGCCAAGGTGGCACTGATCTTCTTTCCCACCAGTCCGGCCTTGCCCACTCCGCAGACCGCCACAGTGCCCCTGCATCGGCTGATCAGGCGGACCACACTGCAGAACGGATCCCCGAGCTGATCCCTGAGCGACACGATCGCCGAGGCCTCCTTGTCCAGGACCAATCGAGCCTGGCGCAGCCACTGGGCGTCTTTCGATGAGGACATGCCGCACCTCGCATAGTCACCAGGTCTCAGGTGCCGCGCCTCCGCGGCAGACCGGACCGGCCACAGGATACCAGATCCTCCAGGTCAGTCTACAGGGAACGGAGGGCGGATCTGTCGGGCACGGTGTTGGAGGTAGGCGTCCCGAATCGCGGCATAGGGCTCGAAGGCCGAGGACTTGAGGGCCTCGTACTCACCCAGGCTGAACGAGGAGTCGTTGACCGTGCGCACGACGCGCATGCCCAGCGCGGCCTCCCAGGGCTCGACGTAGGTGACCGGGTTCAGGAAATGGTCCGCGACCATGCCCGCGGAGTCCCGCAGCGTGGACGGACCCAGACCCGGCCACACGATGTACAGACCCGGACCGACCCCGCGGAACCCCAGGGTCTGGCCCATGTCCTCTGCGCTCGGCGGAGCCAGGGCCAGGCGGTCCTTGGCCGGGTCCCAGATGCCCAGCACACCCCAGGTGCTGTTGACCATGAACCGCCCGAATTCCAGGCCCGACTCGTCGTACTTGCCCTGGAGCATGCAACTGACGAATCGGATCGGGGTGGTCAGGTTGGCGAACACGTTGCGAACGCCGGTTCGGACCGGCTGCGGCATGACCTGTTTGTAGCCCTGGGCCACGGGCTTGAGCACCCAGAAGTAGAGCCGATCGTTGACCTCGAACATCAGGCGGTTCCAGCCCTTCAGGGGGTCTGGAACGGGGGCAGGCCCCTGCTCGAACTCCCCCTCCAGATCGTCCGCGTCCAGGGTCCAGGCCGGATCGACCGGGTCGGCAGACGCAGCGAGCCCTGCAGGGGCTGGGTCGGCGGCCTCCGGGGTCCCCATGGACGAAGAACAACCGGCTGCGCCCAGCAGGACAAGCAGACAGAGTGCATGGCGTCTCATGGGCGGTCCCCCTCCGAAGACCCGCGACTCGGGGCGCGTTCCTTCCCAAAGGGCTTGAGCATGACCAGCAACTGCGGCAGCAGGGTCAGGGACGCCAACAGGGCCACGGAGATGGCCAGGACCGTCAGGAGGCCGAAGTAGATGCTGGGGATGAAGTTGGACAGGGTCAAGATGGAAAAGCCGATGCACAGGGTCAGTGTGGTGTTGTAGATGGCGTTGCCGATGCTGGCGTGGGACCGGTACAGGGCCCGAACATAGCTGTGGTGCGTCTTGAACTCGTGTCCGAATCGGTGGATGTAGTGGATCGTGTCATCGTCGGCCAGGCCCACGCCGATGGCGGCGATCGTGATCGTCATCATGTCCAGGGGGATGCCCAGCCACCCCATCGTGCCCAACATAATGGCCACGGCCAGGGAGTTCGGGAAGATCGCGATCAGGGCCAGCCGGAACGAGCGGAACACCACGGTGAACGCGCCGAACAGCATCAAGGCCGCGAGCCCCAAGGTCAGGACCTGGGAGCCGTACAGGCTCTGGAGCATGTTGTTGTACAACACGAGCAGCCCGCTCAGATGGACCTGGTCCGCGTTCAGACCGAGCGGTCCGGTCAGGTCCCGTTGGATCCTCTGGAGCAGCTCGTTTCGCCTCAGGGACGGCTCCGAGTCCAGGACCCGCACCGAGAGCCGGACCTGGTTGTGCTCGACCGACGCGTAGGGCCTGACCAGCATGTCCCGGATCGAGTCCGGCACCTGTTTGAACAGGAGGGCCAGCTCCAGGCTGTCCAGGGGTTTGCCCCCATTGGCCCGTTCCACCATCCGGACCAGGGTGGCCACAGACAAGACCTGGCCGGTCTCGGGCAGGCCCTCCAGGTAATCGTGCACAGCGGCGACCCGGGCGATCTTCTCGGGCGTGAACCAGTAGTCCTCGGCTGTGTTCGAGTCCTCGAACTCGGTGAAGTCCTCGAAGGTCGCGTCCGTCTGGACCACGGCGTTGGGATCGACCTGGGCTGGGCCCTGCGCAGGGCCCAGGTCGATCACCACGTCCAGCGGCGTGGTCCCGCCGAGCTGCCGATCGATGACCTTCAGGCCCCTGTGGATCTCGGTGGTGTCCTTGAAGTAGTTGATGAAACAGTTCTCGACCTGAAGCCTCGAGATCCCGATCGCGCTGAGGACCGCGATGCCCGCAGTGAGCACGATGATGAGGGGCCCGTGACCTGCGGTGAACCTGCCCAATACCGAGGTGAAGGACCACCTGGACGCAGGCGGGGCCGCCCCCCTCTCCCTGGGCATCCGGATCAGGATCGCCGGAAGCAGCAACAGGGGGGTGAGCATGGAGACCGCCACGCCCACGACCATGATCCAGCCGAAGCTGATGACCGGCCGGATGTCGCAGAAGATCAGCGACGCAAACCCGCCCATGGTGGTCAGGCCCGAGTACACGCAGGGCCGCAGGATCGCACGGAGGGTGCCCAGCACCAGCTCATGCTGATCGGCCAGGGGGTTCTCGGCGGCCATCTCGCGGTAGCGCATCACCAGGTGGATCGACATGGCCAGGGTGATGATGAGCTGGAGCGAGATGAAGTTCGCGGAGATCACGGTGACCTCCCAGCCCAGCCAGCCCAGGAGGCCGATCACCCACAGGGCCGAGACCGCACAGATCAGCGTGGGCAGGACCACCCAGGCCGTGCGCCTGAACAGGAGGACCAAGGCCAGGATCAGGAGCACGAAGACCCCGGCCCCGAACACCCGCAGGTCGCTCTGGACGAACGTGACCATGTCGTCGGCGATCATGCTCACCCCGCCCAGGAACAGGGTCCCCTCCTGGCGGACCTGGTCCATCAAGGTCCGGATCTGCACGAGGTCACGGTGGCGGGCCTGCCTGACCTGGTCCCGATGCCTCTGGAACTGGGCGACCACGCCGCGGAGTTCCTCTCGTTCCACGCCGGTCAAGCCCACGGTCGCCTTCTTCTCATGCAACTCGTTCCGCCGCCTCAGGAGGTCCCCATGGACCGGGTCCGGGGGAAAGGTCACCAGGAGGGCCGTGGTCCGCAGATCCGGACTGACCAGGAGGTTCTCGTATAGGGGGCTCGTGCGCAGCTCCTGCCTGGCGAGGTCCCTGTCTACGTCCGGTGATTCGAGGGTCCGGACTGTGGAGCGCAGTTCCGTGATGGGAATGGGCGGGCTCTCCAGGAGCGGGACGTCCAGGAGGGTCGTCACGGACTGCACCCCCTTGACCTCCCGCAGGTCCTGGCGGAGCCGGCGGACCGCAGCCAAGGCCCCGTCTGAGAACAGGTCCTGGTGCGGCGTGAAGGTCAGGACCAGGAGGTCGCTGCCCCCGTACCGGGCGTCGACCAACCGGGCGTACTGCAGGTCCTCGTCGTTCTCCAGGACCAGGGTCTCGGCCGAGGCGTCCAGCCGGAAGTCCGCGGCGCGGAGGCCCAGGAACACCGTCACGCAGGCCAGGATCACGATCACGCCCAGGGGATGACGCAGGATGATCCGGTCAAACAGGGCCAGCGGCAGTGAGTGAAGTCGGGTCATGGAGCGGTTCCTGGAGGCGGGCGACCGGGTCCGTCACGCCTTGGGGGCGTTGGGGTCCTGGGGCCTGGCCTCCAACCTCCGCAGGAGGTCCTCGGGCGAGCCCTTGGTGAGGATCTCCTCGAACTGGGACCGGAAGGTCCGGACTATGCTGATCCCCTCGATCTCCACGTCGTAGATCTTCCACCGGTCCTGCAGGCGGGCCAACAGGTAGACCACCGTGACGGCCTTGTCCTCGGTCAGGATCTCGGTCGGGACCTGGATCTTCTTGTCCTTGGACACCGCGGACTTGACGGTCACCTGCTGATCCGTGTACAGGGCCAGCTTCTCACGATAGGTGTCCTTGAGGTGGAGGACAAACAGGTCCGTGAACCGCGTTTGCTGCGCGGGCTTGAACCGGGCCCAGTTCTTCTGTCCCAGGCTCAGCCGGGCCATGAGCGGCAGGTCGAATACGGGGGTCACGATCTCGCTGATCTTGGCCTCGCGGGTTTCGGGCTTCAGATCCTTGTTGCGGAGCACCCCCAGGGCCGCATCAAGCGTGATCCGGACCAACCGCTCCGGATTGGGCTCGCGGGCCACGACCTGGGCCCAATTCGGCTCCGCGGCGCCGAATGCCGCCTGGGCCGTCATCCAGAGTCCTGCCGCCACACACCAGCGCCTCGTCATGGCGTCTCCTTTCTTGCCGTGCGGGGTATTATACTGGACAGCCCGCCGAACCCACAAGGCGGATCTGGACCACGCTGAGCCCTGGGTCTGCGGGCCGTCAGAGACCCATCTCGATCCGCCGCCTGAAGTGGACGTCGTCGGTCTGCGGGAAGTCCCTGCGGAAGTGGACTCCGCGGCTCTCCCTGCGGAGGTGCGCGGCCCGGGCCATGAGCAGGGCCACGGTGAGCATGTTCTGGCACTCCCAGCTCTCGCGGTCGTCGAAGACCTTGTCCATCACGTAGCGTTGCCAGAGCCCGATGATCTCCATGGCCTCCCTGAGGCGCTTGCCCTGTCGTGTGATCCCGACATTCCGCCACATCAGGGAGCGGAGCGCATTGCGGACATCCGCCGTGTCCAGACGGGTCCGTCCGGACTGGGCGGTCCGGTAGTGAATCAGCGGGTGTCGGCTCGACTGCGGATCCCCGGGCACGGACTGGGCGATCACGCCTCCGGCCATCTTGCCGAAGACCAGGCCTTCCAGCAGGGAATTGCTGCCCAGGCGATTGGCCCCGTGCAGGCCCGTGCACGCCACCTCGCCGCAGGCATAGAGTCCCGGGACGCTGGTCCGCGCAGACTCGTCCGTCCGGACGCCCCCGACCATGTAATGGGCGCTGGGCCGCACCGGGATCAAGTCTCGGCTGACGTCGATGTCGAACCCCTCACAGAGCTCGGTGATCAAGGGGAACCGCCGGGCCACGTGGGCCTTGTCCAGGTGGCGGATGTCCAGGAACACGTGGGTCGACTCGGTCTTGCGCATCTGGGCCAGGATCGCGCGGCTGACCACGTCCCGCGGGGCCAGTTCCGCGGACGGATGGGCGTCGGGCATGAATCGTCGCCCCTTGGTGTCGATCAGCAGCGCCCCCTCGCCCCTGAGGGCCTCCGTAATGAGGGCCCGGGAGGCACCCGCCACATACAGGGTGGTGGGATGGAACTGGACGAACTCCAGATCCTGCAGGCGGGCCCCCGCGCGGTACGCCATGGCCAGGCCGTCGCCCGTAGCAGACTTGGGATTGGTCGTCTCCCGATAGAGTTGCCCGCCGCCCCCCGTGGCCAGCACCGTGTGCGTGGCCCAGAGGATCTGCAGACCGCGTCTCCGGTCCAAACCGATCACACCCACGCAGCGACCGTCTGCGTCGGTCAGGAGGTCGATGGTGAAGAACTGCTCCAACACCCGGATGTTCGGCGTGTCCTTGGCCCGCCGGATCAGGGCCTGGGCGGTGAAGGTCCCTGTCCGATCGCCGTGGGCGTGCGCGATTCGCGGGTAAGTGTGGCCCCCCTCAAGGGTCACGTCCAGGCGGTCCTCCACGCGATCGAACTCCGCCCCCCACGCAACCAGCTCCGCGAGCAGGGAGGGCCCTTGGCGGACCACGAGATTCACCACCGACGGGTCGCAAAGCCCGCAGCCGGCGCGGAGGGTGTCCGCCACGTGGGACTCGAAGGAATCCGGCTCTCGCAGGACCGAGGCGATGCCGCCCTGGGCATTCCAGGTGTTGCTGTCCTCCAGGGTCCCCTTGCACACGAGGAGGACGGCCTTGTGCGATGCGGCCTCAATCGCGGCCCGCAGGCCCCCCACACCGGCCCCGATCACGACGCAATCGGTGTAGATCTGCGCCGTGGTGTTGGAGTCGATGTTCACCAGGTACCGGCGGATGTGGCGGGCCGGACCCTCGGAACGGGCCCGGCTGTGTCCGACCTTGCTGCGTTCTTCTGAAGCTTCCATAGGCCGCCCATCATACCCCGGCCGACCGGCCGTGGAAACTCCGCGGTTCCGGCCCCGGGGGGATTTGCCCTTGACGGGGGGCGCAGGGGCCCTATCATGCAGGCCATCGGCAGGAGGCGGCCCTGGAAAGACGCTGTGTGTGCAAGGGCACGGACGCATCCACGAACCTGTGAGGACATCGTCATATGGTCACCCAAGTCGGTCGAGTCAACCCTCATTGTGACAACGAGTCCGTGCTGTTCACGAGCGAATCGGTGACCATGGGCCACCCGGACAAGGTGTGCGACTGCATCTCGGACGCCGTGGTGGACGCCATGCTGGCCCAGGACCCCCGAAGCCGCGTGGCCTGCGAGACCCTGGTGAAGGACAGTCTGGTCGTGGTGGCGGGCGAGATCACGAGCCGGGCCGTGGTGGACATCCCCACCGTGGTGCGGGACGCGATCCGGCGGATCGGCTACACCGACCCGTCGCTGGGATTCGACGCGGACCACTGTGCGGTGGCGGTCGCCCTGGGCAGGCAGAGCGCGGACATCTCCCAGGGTGTGACCGAGGGGCAGGGCCTGCACAAGGAACAGGGCGCAGGAGACCAGGGCATGATGTTCGGGTTTGCCTGCAGGGAGACCCCCGAGCTGATGCCCATGCCGATCCAGTTGGCCCACAGCCTGACCCTCCGTCTGGAACGGATGCGCCAGACCCGCAGGCTCCCCTGGCTGCGACCCGACGGGAAGACCCAGGTGACGGTCGAATACCACAACGGCAGGCCGAGGCGGATCGACGCGGTCGTGGTCTCCACCCAGCACGATGCAGCCATCCCCTACACCAAGCTCCGCAAGGAGGTCATCGAGAAGGTCATCCTGCCGACCCTGCCCAAGGGCATGGTGGACAAGAAGACCGCGTTCCACGTCAATCCGACAGGCCGGTTCGTGATCGGCGGCCCCAAGGGAGACAGCGGCCTGACCGGGCGCAAGATCATCGTGGACACCTACGGCGGCCGGGGCCGGCACGGCGGCGGGGCCTTCAGCGGCAAGGACCCGACCAAGGTCGACCGCACGGCCGCCTACATGGCCCGGTACATCGCCAAGAACGTGGTGGCCGCAGGTCTGGCGGACGTGTGTGAGGTCCAGGTCTCCTACGCCATCGGCGTGGCAGAGCCGATCTCGGTCCTCGTCGACACCGAGGGGACCGCGAGGATCAGCGAGCGCAAGATCGGCCTGCTCGTCCGGGACCTGTTCCCGCTCACGCCCAAGGGCATGATCGCGCACCTGAGATTGGCCCGACCCATCTTCTCGCACACGGCCCACGGCGGCCACTTCGGACGCAGGGGCGACGACGTGTTCACGTGGGAGAAGACGGACATGGTGGCCAAGCTCCGCAGGGCAGCGGACCTGTAGGTCCACGCGGGTCCTAAGCGAAGTGCAGCTCCACGGTGTCCCGGTCGTGGAGCACGTGGTGCAACTGGACGTGCTGGCCGTCGTAGACCGCGGTGCCCCACACCCGGGCGCTCTTGACCTTGTCTGCCAGTTCCCTGTGGATGTGACGGGCCAGGTCCAGGACCGTGGAGCCCGCGGGGAGGGTGAACGGGGAGTCCTTGTCCGCAGGCTTGCCGGGCGGCTTGGCGTAGATGCGGACCACCTCGAGGAAGTCAAAGACGCGATGGCCGAGGGCGTCCAGACCGGCCTTGGTCACGACCGAGGTCTCCAGGAACTCCAAGGGCCGCACGCACAACTCCTTGAGCGTGGCCAGCGTCCCTTCCGGGGCGAGGTCGGACTTGGTACAGAGCACGAAGCCCCGCTTGGCCGCGTGGAACGCCGGATCGTTGAGGTCGTCGCCCTTGCACCGCAGGAGGTGATGGGAGTCCAGGTACCGCAGACACACCTCCATCTGGTCCAGCACGTCGCCCGAGAGGTCCACCACGATCGCGATCAGGTCCGCCCCCCGCAGCGTGTTCACCAGCCCCGTGGGTGCGAAGTCGGCCGTGATCGGCGGGGTGTCCACGAGCTGGATCTGGATGTCCTCGAACCGCATCGTGCCCGGCACGGGCTTGTCCGTGGCGAAGGGGTAGTCCGCCACGTTCACATGGGCGTTGGACAGGGCCCCCACGATCGCGCTCTTGCCCGTGTTCGGCATCCCCACCAGGGCCACCTGGCCCGCGCCCGATCTGGGCACGTGGAAGACGTCCGCGTGCTTGCCGCCGCCCTTCTTGCCCCCGGAGTCCAGGGAGGCCTTGAGCTTGCTCATGCGGCGCTTGATGTCCGCCTGCAGCCCCTCGGTCCCCTTGTGCTTGGGGATCGTGCGGAGCATCTCCTCCAGCGCGGCCAGACGCTCCTCGTCCGTGGTGGCCCTGCGGAACCAATCGTCTGCTGCCTTGTAGTCGGGTGTCAGGTTGGCCGGCATGGTTGTGGCTCCCGGTCATCCGCCCGCTGCGGTCAGGTCCGATCCTGGCCAGGGTATTGTACCCCGGATGGGGCCTCTGACAACGGCCCGTACCTTCGGGACGGCTAGAACCGGAAGTAGAGGCTCACCCCTAGGACCGGGTACCACTTGAACTCGTCCGCGTCGTCCTGGAGATCCCGCTGCTCCCGGGCGAGGGAGTCCTGGAAGGCCGGGTCCGAGGCCAGGGGACCACTTGCGGCCAGGGCGATGGTCGGGGAGTCCGTATACACGACACCAAGGTCGACCATGAGGCCGATCCGACCCTTGCTGTCCAGGGCATTGCCCCAGCCGATCCCGACGTAGGGGGCGATCTCCTTGTCAGAGCTGACCTTGCCGCTCAGGGTGCCCACGTCCGCCACCGGGTAGTCGATCCCCCCGATCTCAATGGTCGCCTCGGAAGGGGTGCCGAGCAGGGCCGCCTTGTTCTTGTTGTAGAGGACCCCCCCTGTGATCCGGAACGAGCCGCCGAAGCAGTGCCAGTCCGCCATCAGGGCATAGGACAAGAGGTCGATCTGCATCTCGTAGTCCACGTCGCTGAACGTGTGGTCATAGTCCGCGTCGAGCCAGTTACCGCCGCCCCGGAGGTTGAGGTCTTTCGCGATCCCCACGATGACCTCGCCGCCCAGGCCCAGTGTGCTGACCTTGGGCGCGACCGCAAGGCCCCCGGACCCGGCCGCAATGCCACAGGTCACGATGAGCCCCACTCCCATCCCCAGGAACCTCTGCGCATGTCGCCTCTTCATGGAATCCGTCCTTTCTGCCCTTTGGGCCTTCAGCCGCCGTATCCCAATCCCTCTGCCAGGGAACAGGATAGCACCCTCGCACGGACCGAGCAATACGCCTACCCCTGTCCGGGCAGACCGGGGGCCCTGTAGGAGCCGCACAAGGCGGATGAGGTCGCCGGAAGAGGATCGTCCGGTGCAGGGAGGGGTGTGGGGATGGGGAGGTTGGAATGAAGCGATGGGTGGGGAGGGCCCGCCTCTCACCGCCCGATGGTCCGACGATCAGGACGGTCCGACCGTCGTGCGAGAGGCCTCGGCCCGGGTCTTCTCCGTCTTGGAGTACGGTCTCTCATAGATGGCGTCGCGTCTGAAGACCAGACCCATCGTGGCCAGGAGGACCTTGAGGTCCAGCCCCAGACAGGCGGCCTCCACGTACCGGGCGTCCAGCTCCAGCTTCTGCTCGCGGGTCAATCCCGCCCGGCCTGCGATCTGGGCCAGGCCGGTCAGGCCCGGCCTGACCTCCAGGCGTGTGCGCTGGCGAGGGTCCCACTCGGCCATCTGGGCCACGTACAAGGGACGCGGCCCGACCAGGCTCATGTCGCCCTTCAGGACGTTCCAGAACTGGGGCAGTTCGTCCAGTGAGGTCTCCCTCAGGAATCGACCCACGCAGGTCAGACGAGGATCGTCCTGATCCTGGGGGCTCGGCCCGAACGGATCCGCTGTGGTCTTCATGGTGCGGAACTTGTAGAGCGTGAAAGGGCGCCCATGCCGGCCTGCCCGCTCCTGTCGAAACAGTGCGGGCCCCTTGTTGGCCATGCGGATGGCCACCGCCACACAGAGGAATACCGGCGCCAGGAACACCAGGGCCGCCAGGGACAGGAGGGTGTCCAGGGACCGTTTCAGCACTGGATTCCCTCGATTCCGGATTCGGGATTCCGGATTCCGGCCTCGGGTTCTGCCACCGACTCGATCGCGCTGGCCCATGCGGGGGCCCACATGGCGGCATCGAATTGGGCCGCGTGGAGCCGGGCATTGCGGGTCAAGTCCACCCGCCGCCTCCGGTCCGCCAACAGGTCGGCGATCGCGCCGCTGAACCCTCGCGCGTCACCCGGCTGGACGAGGATTCCGGTCGCGCAGTGATCGATGAGGTCTTGGGGGCCGGGCACGTCCGAGGCCACCACCGCACAGCCCGCGGCCATGGCCTCTTGGACCACCACGGGCGACCCTTCGTAGAACGTGGGCAGGCACAGGATGTCACTGGAGGCCAGGAGGCGGACCACGTCCTCGCGCCAGCCCAGGGTCCGTACGCATCCGGCCAGACCGTGGGTCTCCACGAACCGCTGCACGAGCCCATCCAGAGGGCCCGATCCCGCGATCGCGAATTGGGCCCGGACCCCCTTATGGACCAGGTCCCCGGCAACCTCCAGGAAGACCTGCACGCCCTTGGCCCGGATGAGCCGGCCTGCGTACACGACCACCGGCAGATCGGGGTCCAGACCCAGATCCCTCCTGGCTTCGCCGCGGTCCAGGGTCACTGCCTCGGCCAGGATGTCCCGGTACGGGATCCCCACGGTGTGAAAGAAGTGGACCTGTCCTGTGCACCCTGCCAACCGGTGCTTGGCGGCCATGCGGTAGTCGTAGCGGTTCAGGACGATCATGCCGTCGTTCCAGCGGCCCAGCACACGCTCCAGAGCCAGGGCGGCCCAGTATCCGATCCGCCCGCGTGTCCGGTAGCAGGGCAGACCGTGCGAGGCATAGACCATGTGTCCGGGCCTGCCGGCCAGGGCGAACGCAACCCGGGCCGCTGCGCCGGCCAGGGCCATGTGGGCCACGATCACGTCGTAGCCGCCCTTCCGGAAGATGGACTCAAGGCCCAGGACGGCCCGCACAAGACAATCCGGCCGGACGGACCTGTCGATGGCGTACCTGTGCACAGGCACGCCGAACTCACTGGGCCCTGCGCAGGACCGGCCCAACGCCAGTTCCACGTGATGGCCCCTGGCCTGGTGCTCGGCCAGCAGGGGCCGCAGGAAGGTCCGCACGGTCAGGGCTGTACGGGTGACATGGAGGATTCTAAGGGACATGGGACTCCGGACCCACAGCGGAGGATGCGGAAGGCAGGGCCTCGATTCCTGCCCCCGCCTCCGCACGGGTATCGACCCCGCACGCCCAGGATGCGGGGCCGGACTCCGAACCACCCACCGCGCGCCAGAAGGCCCGCTGGGCCGGCTCGAGGCGGGCGGGCGCAAAAGCCTGCACGGACTCGAAGTTCGCCTGAGACATCGCGGCCAACCGGCCGGGCCGGTCGATCAGGCGGAGGATCTTGTCTGCAATGGCCTGGGGCCTGCCCGGCTCGAACAGGGCCTCCGCAGCCAGGTACTCCGGCACGCCGCCCACCGCAGAGGCCAGACACGGGAGCCCCCTCGCCATGGCCTCGATGAGGCCCCTGCCCATGCCCTCGGTCAGGGAGGGCAGGACATAGAGGTGGGCCCGGTCCATCCTCTCGAACAGGGCGGGCCCGCGCTGGATGAAGCCGTGGAACCGGACCCTGTGCGCAATGCCCATCCTGCGACAGGCCTGCTCCAGATCCGCGCGGACCGGACCGTCGCCTAGGAGGTCCATCTCCACGGCCCGATCCGTCCTCCTGCAGACCTCGGCCAAGGCCTCCAGCAGGTGGATGTGCCCCTTCTCAGGCGAGAGGCGACCCGCCGCGAGGATGCGGAAGGGACCGGACTGGAAGGACTCCGCCGGCCTGGGGCCGCCCATCACCTCATCCGTCAATTGGGCAGAACAGAGGATCCACTGGCGATCCGGCCTGGGGTGGGGGTAACGGTTCTGGAGGTACCGGCTCAGGAAGACCACGGCCGTGGCCCGCCGCACCAGGAATCGGGTCAGACCGTCCAGGGCCCGGGCTGCCGCGAGCACGCCGAGCGAACGGCCCTTGGCCAGGACCGTGGCCTGCCGGGCATCGGCCACGACCTCCGCCCCATAGGGCCTGCCCGTGAACCACAGATACAGACCCACAAGCGCAGCCGTGGCGTCGGGCAGCTTGAGGCAGTATGCGTCGCAGGTCCGGGCGGCCCTGCGGACCTGGCCCAGCGCGGCCGGGATCGACCGCAGGGCCTCCACCGCGCAGGCCGGATCCGGCAAGGGGACCACGGTCACGCCCTGCCCGTCGACCTGCGGCCACCGTGGGTCGCGCATCCGGCCCGAGCGAGACCGGGCCAGGACCGCGACCGATGCGACGTGCGGCAGGTAGGCCCTGCGCAGGGTCGCGCTGCTGACCAGGGCATCACTACAATTGTAGTAGTGGCCCTGGAACTCGATCACATGGATCTGGTTTGTGGTGAGCAGACGCATCATTGACCGGACGCAACGGTCCTCGCTCCCCCGGCCAGCACGGCCTGGCCGTACTCGCGCAGGTCCCGGGCCACCTGGAGGCAGTCCGCCCCGCTGGCATAGAGGAACAGGCCCTGCTTGTCGGACCAGACCTGGGAGCGGTCCAACAGCTCCCGCACCAAGTAACAAGTCCGGCCGGCAGAGGCGAAGCTCCACTTGCGGCCGCTGACGTGGGCGCCGAAGATCTCGTACGGATAGGGGGCCGCTCGGGGCTGCCCGGCCTGTTGGGTGTAGGTGGTCTCGGAGATCCGAGACTCCCCCAGGCTGCTCAGCACGTTGTAGGGATGCTCCTTTCGAAGACTGCCCGCAGGGAGCACGAAGTCCACCTGTCCCACCTCCTCCAGGGCCGCCCGGACGGCCTCCTGCAGGGCCGTGCGCTCGCGATGGGTCAGTCCTCCGCCCGCCTTGAACCACGACTTGATCGGAGAGTGGCCGTACGGCTCCACGTCCAGGGCGACGCCGTCCGCCTTCATGGCCCGTGCCTCGTCCCGCAGTGCGCGGATCTCCCGCACGTAGTAGTTCGGATCCCCAAGGATGCGAAGACCGATGCCCTGGTTCTTGTAGTAGGGCCACAGACACCTGCACCAGATCAGCCTGGCCCCGGACTGCCTGACCATCTCAATGGCCTTCAAGGCCTCGTCGCTCTGGTCCCAAGCCGCGTCCAGCCTGTGCATGTACGAGACCATGACGTGGTTGGGCAGATGGCTGTCCAGGGCCACGCGGAGCGACTCCAGGGAGTTGGTCTTGACCGCGTGAAACCAGATGATCGCCGGGGGCCCGGACTGCGCGGGCGCCTTCGGCTCGCGGCCGTAGGGCCCCAGTCTGAGGGGCTCGGCGGCAGTGCACCACCCCACCGTCGCGGTCCAGGCCAGTACACACCCCCATGTCAGGGGCCTCATTCGCCTCTCACCTGCTCGCATGGAACACCTCCTGCCTCGTGGACCCCAGCGCACTGCACAGGGTCTCGTGTTGTGCTGCCTCGCTGAAACGAAGACCAATCTGGTCCGCAGCGTTCTTTACGATCCGGGCGCGCAGCGCGGGGTCCTCGCAGAGTCGCGTGATGGCCCCGGCCAGGGCCGGGCCGTCGTCCATGGGGACCAGCAGGCCGGTCCGGCCGTCCTCGATGAGGTCCGTGACCCCGCCCATGGGCGTGGAGACCACGGGGCGGGCCAGGACCTGCGCCTCCCACACGGCCCTGGGGAAGCCCTCGCTGTGGGTCGGAAGGATCACGATCTCCGCACATCGCATCAGGGCCGCAGCATCGGACCGCAGGCCCAGGAGGAAGACGTGGTCCTGCAGACCCCTCCTGGCGATCTCGTGCGCGACCTCCTTACGGTATCGCCCGTCCGACCCCATCTTCACGTCCCCGGCCAGCCACAGCACGAAGTCCAGGCCGCGGTCCCTCAGAATCGCGGCCGCCTCCACGGCCACAGCCTGGCCCTTGGTCCGCAGGATCTGGGCGGGCAGCAGGATCCGGACCGGCCGATCCGCGTGAGGCGGACGGTCCGTGACCTCCCGGCGTGCGTCCCTGTGGACCCGCTCTGGATCGATCCGCGTGTGGACCACGTAGATCCTGTCCTGGACCACCCCCCATTCCCTCAGCGCGGATGCCGTGGCCGTGGACACGGCCAGGACACGATGGGCCCTGCGGATCAGGCATCGTCCCAGGGCCGGAACCTGGTCGCGTCGATACCAGCCGCGCGCGTAGAACACGATCTGGTGCCCGGAGAACGCCCCGGCCAGCCACAGCAGGGCCAGGCCCTTGGTGCTGTTGGTCAGGACCAGATCCGGCCTGACCCTGTCCAGGGTACGCCGCAGGGCCCTGCGCAGGTCCAGCCAATCCGGGGCCTGGGCCAGGACCCGGACGAGCCTCCCCAGGGGCCTGCCCGCGCCGCCGATGAAGGGCCGCCTGGATCGCGGGAGCAGGACCTGGACAGGGACCTCGGCCTGGTCCAGGGCGGCCAGCCACTCGCGACACACCCCGTAGGCATCCACCACGCGGACGTTGCAGTCCTGCAAGAGGGCCTGGAGCATCTCGGCCGTGGATCGCTGCGCGCCGCCCCAGTGCGTGACGAAGTCCAGGAAGACCAGGCCGGGTCTGGACCCGCGCGGGACCGGATCCGCCATCAGACCCCCCCCTTCACGCAGGTCTCTGGCAGGAGCTGACGGACCAGGGTCTGGACCCTCAGGGTGCAGAGCTTGTTCTGACAGAACAGGCCCTCCTCGAACCGCCAGTCCTTGGTCCCCTCGTCATAGACCATCCTCCCCGGCCTGCCGTTCACGACGCACATCTCGTACGGATTCCCCATGCCGAAGACCGTCTGCAGTTCGTTCACGAGGTACCCGTGCTGCGGCGTCACCAGGACATCGATGTCCATGCTCTTGAAGCCGTGCCGTTCGGTGATCTCCTTCACGAAGTCCAGGAGGTCGGAGCTGGGCCGGCCGTGTCGCCAACGGTGGGATCCGCTGTGGAACCCGCCCTTTCTGAGCTTCTCGTACCCGAAGAAGGAGTCTCCGATGCGGATCATCCGCCACTCCGCAGCGTCCTGCAGGAACTCCTGAAACAGGACCGATCCCCACTGACGGTCCCGACGGTCGGACCCGGTCTTGAGGAAGCCCCGCCTGAAGCACCGGCGGATCAACCGCCTCATGGCCCGCCGATCCCGCAGGATCCGCACGCCCTTGGAGCCCGAGCCGAAGTCGGCCTTGAACACGATGGGCAGGGCGGCCTCCTGGGCAAAGGCCAGGGCCTGGGACCGGTCGTAGAAGACCCAGGTCCTCGGGTGCGGGACCCCGTTGGCCGCCAGCCAGTAGTGCATGCGCCGCTTGCTCTCGTAGAACCAGATCTCGTCCAAGGTCGGGAAGATCACCTTGCCCAGGTCCTGCACCAGGATGCGGAGCCGCTCGTCGAACATCTGCTTCCAGACCGTGATCTGGCCGGAGGGCCGGACCAGGAAGGCATCGCATCCGGATCGCTCGATCTGCTCCATCCAGTCCGGTCCTGAGAGGTCCACGACACAATAGGGCACGCCCAGGTCCCGGCAGGCCCCGATGTACAGGCTGTGCAGGCGTGTGAATTCCTTGATGATGCCCAGGCGCAGATCGACCCGGGCCGGGTAGGTGGACCTCTCCTCTGCGTCGGCATACGGGTCCTCCGCCAGCCACTTGGCGGGATCGTAGCGATCCAGGGGCAGCAGTCGCCTGCCCAGACGCTTGAGCGAGACCGGGATCCGCTTCTTCAGCCCCTCGGCTTTGGCCAGGGCCCGCAAGGGTCTGCTCAGGTTGGGTCCGACGTCTGACACAGGATATCCAAGATCCAAAATTGAGGGCGGCCGGGCCGAGGGCTAGGACCGGCTGCCCGATCCCTGATGGGCGTGTTCGTATCCCCGCCCGGAGTCCGCGGGCCATAGGGGCTTCAGGACCCGGGCCGGGACGCCCGCGGCGATCGTGTGGTCCGGGATGTCCCGGGTCACCACGGCGTTGGCCCCGATCACGCAGTGCGAACCGATCCGCACGGGCCCGAGGATGACCGCACCCGCGCCGACGGAGACCTGGTCCCCGAGGGTCGGACTCTGGCGCCCATCGGGGCCAGTCTTGTGGTAGTTCGCGCCCAAGGTCACGTTCTGGCGGACGTCACAACCCCTGCCGATGACGGTCCTGCCACCGATGACCAGGCCCGTGCAGTGGGCGATCTTGAGGCCGCCGCCGATCTGGGTGTGGGTCCCGATCCAGCACAGGCACAGGTGGCGCATGAGCCGCTCACACAGGCCCGCCGGCAGGTCCAGGCGCCGCACCCTGCACCAACGGCCCATCCGGTACAGGACCATGGCCCGAAAGCCCGCATCCTGCAGGGCCTTGAGGGGGTACTTCCAGGCACGGCCGGGTCCCTTACCGTACCTGCAGTAATCGGCCTTGAGGTTCTCGAACACGGTTGCCGTTCCCACGCAGTTGCCGGATCATATGCCTGGAGTCGGACCGCGTCAGCCACAGACAGCGGCTCCAACGCACTCCGCACCGGGTCCTCGTTGCGAACATCAGGGAGACCAGGAGCACCAGGTTGCCCAGTGTCGAGGCCGCGGCCGCACCCTGGATCCCCAGACGGGGGATCAGCGCCCAGCTCAGGGCCGCATGGATCCCCGTGGTCAGGGCCAGGACCCCGACCGACACCTCAGGCATCCCCCTGCTGCCCAGGAGCTGGGTCGCCACCTTGCTCAGGAGGAAGAACACCGTGCCCGGCAGGAGGATCACCATGGGCGCCACGGCCGGCAGAAACCGCTCCCCGTAGAGCAGGACGATGATCGGCCTTGCGCCCACCGCGATCGCCGCGAGCAGGACCACGCTGAGCGTGGTGACCAAACGCATCACCCGCTCGAAGTGGCGCGGGATCTGGGTCTCAGGCAGGGCCGCCCATCTGCTGAACAGGAGGGGCAGCACGGCCTGGCTGGCCATCACCACCGTCATGGACAACTGCTGGCCCCGGCTGAAGTACCCGATCCCGTCGAAGTCCGTGACCAGGGCCTTGAGCATCAGGAGGTGGAGCGTAGAGCTGAGCAGGATCATCGCGTCGGTCCCGCTGAGCCGCACGCCCATCCAGGCCAGCCGGCCCACTCCGGCCAGCCGGGGACGGACCCGGACATCCACCTCCTTGCGGATCCACCACCCCCCCATCGCCAGCCTGACCCCAGACGTCAGGACCAAGGCGGCCAAGGCGGTGGCGACGTCCAGGCGATGGGCCAGGACCAAGGCCACGACCAGGGCCAGGGGGATCGCCATGGAAGCCACAGCGATCCAGCTCAACCTCCGCGCAGCCAGGGAGCACAAGAGGCGGCTGCGCGTGATCCCGCTCAGCGGGGTCACCAGCACATACGAGGCCCCGATCGCACAGGCCGCCCAAGACAACGGACCGAAGTATCCGGCCTGGGTCTTGAGGATCACGGCCAGGATCACGGCCCCGACCAGGCCGAGCACGAGCGTGGCCCACAGGCCCTCCGCGGTGGCCTGCCTCCTGTGGGCCGGGTCGCGTTGACAGGAGTACAGCAGGGACGAGGGGATGCCCAGGGTGCACACCTGTGCAGCCAGCATCACGATCGAACCGACCAGGGCGAACTGACCGATCCCGGCAGGACCCAGGACCCGCGTGAGGATCACGGTCTGGCCCAGGCGGATGCCAAGGCCCAGGAGGGTCGAGGCATTGACCAGGATGGCTTTTCGAAAGAGGGCCACGAGGTCCTTTCACGCGATCTCAGGACTCGGCCGAGACCCGTGCGACCGCGTCGATCGGCTTGACCGCGTTCTCCATGATCTGGTCCCAGTAGGCCTGGACCAGGGCCGTCTCCTTGGCGATCGCACTGGCCCGGTCCACCAGGACCACCAGGTAGAACAGGAGATACCGAGGGTACTGGGAGCTGATCGCATCCGAGGTCGCGGCGTAGATCGCCCAGGCGACAAAGGCCCACAGGCACCCGCTCTTGACCAGCAAGGTCCGGGCGTCCTCGTCCTCCGGCCCCGTGCGGGCCTTGCGCCAGAATCCGACCAGGGACACGATCGCCCAGACCAGGCCCCCGACCCCGTACACGGTCAAGGTCGACACGTACGCGCTGTGACTCTCCGAGCCGTTGCGTGTGATGCCGCCCCGCTGGCCCTGGCCCAGGAGGATCACCTTGGGTGTGGCCGTCTCGAAGTAGCGGTGCCAGGACTCCGCGCGACCCGCCAGGTTCCGGTCCCAGGTCCTGGCCGCGGGGTCATAGACCGTGGCCATCCGCGCCTCGAGGGCCTGGCGCACCCCGGCGAAGGTCACGACCAGGAATGCGCAGGCCAGGATCGTCCAGGCGATCCGTCGGTTCCGGCCGATCAGGGCCATCAGGCCGAAGGTCCCTGCCAGGGCCGCGAACCCGGACCGGGACTGCGTCACGGAGACCCCCAACAACAAGAGCACGCAGGACAGGCCCAGGAGCCCCTTCGCAGGCCAGAGGCCCTGGAGTTGGACCGCGGTCACGACCAGGACCAGGGAACAGGCCAGGACGCAGGCTGCCCCGTTGGGATTGAGAAAGGCCCCGCTGGCACGGCCCGTGACCTCCTGGATCTCCAGGAACGAGGGGTTCGACCAGGCCTGCATGCTGCCGGGCAGGACGTGGTGGAGGACGACGAGCACCCCGCCGGCCGCAGCCGCGATCGAGAACATCGTCAGTTGCCGCCGCAGGTCGTCCGCGTCGTCGATGCAGTGCAGGACCGCGTAGAACAGGCCCCAGACCACACACAGCTTCAGGATGTCCTTCCCATACAGGACCCGCTCGAACGGGGCCTCCAGGGCACCCGAGAGGTTGGCGATCGTGGCCACCAGCAAAAAGGCCGTGATCGTCCAGAAGGCATACCCCCGCCGCACGCGGATCCCGGCGAACAGGTTGCGGCGGACCACCACGGCCACGAACAGCACGACGCAGAGCAGGTCGTCCACACCGATGTTGAGCGGCAGGATGGGGTGGTTGAACCACCAGTTGTGGGGGTACGTGAAGAGGGTCAGCCAGACGAGGCCCGTGGCCCACTTGGGACGCACCACGGTAAGCACCAAGGTCGTTGCCAAGACAAGAACGATCGTGAGGGTCAGCATGTTCTGTTCCCCGAGCCTGTCAATCCGCCCGTCCGCTCCCGCGGGCCCGGACCTGCCAGAGCAGGCCGGCCTCGACCAGGTCATAGTCGGCCCGCACGAATTGCGGACAGTTGCCGCTCCGGCACGACGCCACGTAGACCGGGCGGGTCTCCAGCAACCCCGGCAGGACCTGGGCATTCCATGGAGGGGATGCAGGGTGAAGGACCACAGGGTTGACGATGGCCACGTCCGGTCGAATCCCGCGGGTCTGCTGGGTGACCAGCAGGGGCCCGATTGTGGTCAGGTCCGCGTAGAGGACCGCATGGGGGGCGGCCGAGCCCAGGGCCTCTGCGGCAAAGCGATCGGCCCCCGTATAGCCGGTCTTCCATGGCCGCAGGAAGAAGCTCAGGTCGTCCCTGTAGGGGACATCGCCCCGCGTGGGAATCTGCACGCCTGCCTTGCGCGCGACCCAGGGGGCCGCGGCGTAGACCGCCACAGGCACCAGGGCCGCCAGGACCATGGCCCCTGCGGCCCATCGGACATGGCCCTTGCGCCCGAGGACGATGTGCGCGCCCCAGCCCGCCAGCAGACTCACCATGACATAGAACGGGATGAAGAAGGCGTACCGGTCGGGCACCGTGTACCGGAAGGCGAAGGCCAAGGTCAAGACGGTCAAGGCCAGGACCACGACCCCGAAGGGTTCGGACCTCGCCCGCCGCGCGAGCAGGGCGGACCCCAGCACGGCGAGGATCCCATTGGGTGTGGGGAAGTTCAGCAGCCACAACAGGAGGTTCTCCTTGACCATGCGGGCCGTGATCACGGTGTTGAGGACCTCGTCCTGCCACCGGCTGCCAAACAGGGCCGAACACAGCGTGCCCCGCAGATCGCCTGTCTCGACCAGACGCTGGAGGATCAGGACTTCATAGGGCAGACAGCCGGCGACCCAGGCCAGGGCGAAGAGGCCCAGATCCCGGGGTCGGACGAGCCCCCTTCTGCAGAGCAGGCCGAAGTACACGGCGTAGACCGCCAAGGGGATGACCCCCAGCACGTGCACGGCCACGGCCAGACCGTTCAACAGGCCCAGTCCGTAGAGGAGGCCCCTGCGCCCGGTCCGGGTGTACTGGAGCAGGACGATCAGCTCCGCGGTGAACAGGGCCGTCCAGAGCGTGTAGGTCTCCGCCATGCTGGCGTGCTGCCAGAACGTGTGTGAAAGGGCCAGGGTCAGGGCGGCCACCAGGGCCGCAGCGGGCCTCCCGGTCCAGAGCCGGACCAGGAGAAGGACATTGGCCACGGCCACGGCCCCGGCCACGGACGAGAGCAGGTTCACCTTGGTGGCGACCGGTCCCCACGGGAGGATCTTCGTGCCCATGGCCGCGAGGATGTGCAGCGGGTGGGAGACCGCCAAACCCAAGGACCCGGCCACGTCTTGGTTGAGAACACGGTACTGGATCAGGCCGCTGTCCTGCCACAACAACCCCGGCGCACAGCTGACCCCGTAGAGGAGGGCTGCACAGAGGAACACCCACCCGTACAGATACAGGGGGGTGAACCTGGATGGGGTCAACGTACTGGATCGAGCCCACATGCTTCAGAGGCCTTCGGTTGGGAGAGGTCCTGCGGGTCCCCGGGCACCTCGATGCGCCCGCGTCCGCCTGGGGCAGCAGCCTGGCAGCAGAGGACCGGGCCTGGCTCCGCGCAGACGGCCGCTCTGCGCAGGGTCAGTCTCGCTGCACCGGCCCCCTGCGATTCCCCGGCCGCGCGCGCCGAGCCCGGGACCCCGTGACCTCCTCGCTGGGGGACGCGGCGCGGCGTCTCTGGTCGTCGATGATCATCCGGAGGGTCCGGTCCAGGGATGTGCGAGGCTGCCAGCCGATGGTGGCCCGGACCCGGTCGATGCACGGGATCCGCCTCATCATGTCCTCAATGGGCCGGCTGTAGGCGAGCTCATAGGGGACGTGTTTCTTGCGGCTCTTGCTGCCCGTCATCCGGATGATCCGATCGGCCAGGTGCTCCACGGCGATCTCCTCGGTGGAGCCGATGTTGAACACCTTGCCTGCTGCGTCGGGGCAACGGATCAATCCCAGCAGGGCCTCGACCACGTCCCCCACGTAACAGAAGCACCGCGTCTGCCTGCCGGTCCCGTAGATCCGGATGGGCTCGTCGCGGAGGGCCCATTGGACGAACCGCGGCACGACCATGCCGTAGCGCCCCGTCTGCCGGGGTCCGATCGTGTTGAAGAACCTGCCGATCACCACCGGAAGGCCGTACTGCTGACAGTAGGCCTGGCCCAGGAACTCGTCGATGGCCTTGCTGCACGCATACGACCAACGCGAGACGCCCGTGCTGCCCAGGACGAGGTCGTCGTCTTCGCGGAAGGGAGCGGCCTCGCTCTTGCCGTACACCTCACTCGTGGCGGCGAGCAGGAGCTTCTTGCCGAACTTGTTGGCCTGGCTCAATACGACCTCGGTCCCGCCGATGTTGGTCTCGATCGTGCGGACCGGGTCTTCTGCGATCAACTCCACCCCCACGGCCGCGGCCAGGTGGAACACCACATCGCACTCCTTGACCAGGAGCGTGACCAGGTCCGCATCCCGTATGTCGCCCCGGACGAAGACCAGGCCCTTCTTGCCCAGACAGCCGGCCAGATTGTCCAGACAACCCGTGCTCAGGTTGTCCAGCACCACAACCTTGTGTCTGTCCTTCAGGAGTCTCTCGACCAGATGGGAGCCGATGAAACCCGCACCCCCTGTGACCAGTGCGTTCATGCCTGTCCAGACCTTCCCTGTGTGCCCTGCGCGTACACGATTGTCGGCTTGGACTCCGTCCCCGTCGGCTGCGCACGAACGGACGCCGGAACGTGCGTCCCAGCGACCACGCGATGCAGCCCGAACAGGGCCTCACAGCCCTGCCTGCGTTCTGGTTTTTCCAGCCTAAACATCGGAATGCCAAGGGGATAGCTTGAGTTAGAACTCCTTGTCCAGCCCCGCCGCAGCGGAGACATGCCGGCCAGGATCATACAACCTCCGGTCCCACGAGGGAAGCGCGGGTCCTGCGGTGCTGCAGGCAGGCCCGGCCGTACGGGGGTCTGGACGTGCGCGTGCGCAGGGCCCGGTCTGTCGTCGCCGGGGCCACCGCCCGCCACGCACGATCCGCCGGCCCATTATGCGACCCTGTCGCCCAGGGGCTCGCGGCCCTGGGGCTCGATCGCAGCGATGACCCTCAGGTTGGCCGCAGGGAAGGCATAGCGGCGAAGCTGGCCGGGCAGGACCCATCGGAAGGCCGTGCAGGCCCTGCACCGAGGCTGGCCGCCCACGTAGTCGCACTCAAAGACGTGCAGTCTCACCCGGAAGTGGGTGTAGGCGTGATCGACCCGCATGAGCGGACGCCTCACCCGGACCCGGATCCCCAGCTCCTCGCGAACCTCACGCACAAGCGTGGTCTCCAGGGACTCTCTGCCCTGGCGTTTGCCACCCGGGAACTCCCAAAGCCCTCCGAGGAGGCCCTTGGGCCTGCGTTTGTCGATCAAGACCTGTGCGCCCCTGTAGATCACCCCGATGGCCACGGAGTGGCAGGGCAACGCCTTGCGCCGGGCAGGGACGGGCAGTCTCTCCTGCAGCCCCTGTGCGCGGGCCCTGCACAACCGCCCGAGGGGACAGTCGGGACATCGGGGTCTGCGCCTCCGACACAGGGTAGCCCCCAGCTCCATCAAGGCCTGATTGATCTGCCCGGCCCGGCCGGCTGCAGCCAGGGATTGGGCCAGGGACCAGAGTCGCTCGCGAGTTGTCTTCTGGCGAGGATCATCCTGCACAGCGAAGACCCGGCACAGGACTCGCGTGACATTGCCGTCGACCACGGGCTCGGCCTGATCCAGGGCGATGCTGGCGATCGCCCCGGCCGTGTACCGGCCGATTCCAGGCAAGGCCATCAGCCCCTGCCGTGTCCCGGGGAAGACCCCGTGGAGGTCACGGACGAGGATGCGGGCCGCGGCATGGAGGTGATGGGCCCTGCGGTAGTATCCGAGGCCCTCCCACACCTTGAGCACGGTATCGAGCCGGGCCCGGGCCAGGTGCCCGACCGTGGGGAATCTCCGCATGAACGCGAGGTAGTAGGGCTGGACGGCCTGGACCCGGGTCTGCTGCAGCATGACCTCGGAGATCCAGATGGCGTAGGGGTCTCGGGTCCCCCGCCACGGCATCTGCCTGGCATTGCGGGCGAACCAGGTGGGCAGCTGCCTCCGCATCGCGCTGATGGTGGAACGAGTCGGTCCCATGGTCTGGGACGTCGTACTCGGGCAGGCCCGGGATGTCAACGGGAAGTCCGGCCGGGCGAGGGCGGCGGGCGGAAACAGAGAGGCCCCTTGCAGGGTGGGTCGAGCAATTCCTTTAGGTCTACCCTTCGTCGTGGTTTTGAAATCCTCGCCCAGGACCGTGCAAGGGGCCGGGAAGAAGCCGGTGGCTCTTTCCTTTTGTTCCTAGCGGAGCCCGCGATCCCCGGCGTGCGCCCGCACGCCATACGACTCATGGAAGACAACCCGCCCTCGCGCTAGGGCGCCCATCCCCGTGCTGTCACGGAGCGACTG
>JAGOQT010000130.1 GCA_018007255.1 Phycisphaerae bacterium
ACATGGGGGACGCCGCATCCGTCCGGGCCAAGGCCAGGGCGCTCGGCATCGCCGAGGCGGGCATGGACAACGATGTCGTCGTCAATGCCGTGTTCGAGGCCACGGTGGAGGAACGTCTGATCCAACCCACGTTCGTGATGGATTACCCCGCGGCCCTGTGTCCCCTGACCCGGAGAAAGAAGGACGAGCCCGGCATTGCGGAGCGATTCGAGCTCTACATGGCGGGCATGGAGCTGGCCAACGCCTACACGGAGTTGAACGATCCGGCCGTCCAGGAGGAGAACTTCCATATCCAGCTCCGAGGCCAGCAAGAGACCATGGCCACCCTGGACACGGACTTCGTGGCTGCGCTGAAGGTCGGGATGCCGCCTGCAGGCGGACTGGGCATCGGGATCGACCGACTGGTCATGGTCCTGACCGGCGCGACCACGATCCGGGACGTGATCCTCTTCCCCCATCTGCGGCCAAGGCGGCAGGGCGAGACCTAGCCCGGCAACGGCACGGAGGTCCGGACATGGTGAAGCTGTTGCTCTGGCTCAAGTACCTCCGCAGACGCAGGGTGGTGCTGCTGAGCGTCTCGGCCGTGGCCCTGTCCGTGGCCCTTCTCACCGTGGTCGCGAGCCTCTTCAAGGGGTTCATCCGCTCCTACGAGCAGAGCGCGGTGAACCTGCTCGGCGACATCGTGCTGGAGAGCGGCTCCCCGTTCCCCGAGTATCGCACGCTCATCGAGCGGCTGGAGCGCACGGACGAGGTCGAGGCCGCTGCCGCCACGACCCAGACCCCCGGCCTGCTCCACATCGGCAAGGGCAGCGGGAATGTGCGGGCCGTGGTGGTGCGGGGGATCGAGCCGGAAGACCTGGCCCGGGTCACGACCCTCAGGCAATCCCTCCTGCTGCACAAGGATCTGGACACCGCCCCCTCGTTTGAGGGGACCGATCCCAACGCCGCGATGGGCGGATTCGTGGGCATCGGGGTCCTCGCCGAGCCGGACCCGGTCACGGACCGGTACGACCTCGAGGCCGTCGCGGCCAGGATCGGCCAAACGGTGGTCCTGACCAGCGGCTCCATCCCGGCCGGAGAGCCCAACCAGACTGCGGGCCCGCGCCCGAGGCGAAGGACCTTCGAGTTTGTGATCCGGGACGTGGTCTATGCCCACCACTATCTGTTCGACCAAGAGGCCGTGTACCTGCCGCTGGCGGACCTGCACAGCCGTCTGGATCCGGACCCGTCCGCCCCCCGTGCGGAGCGGCTCCAGATCAAGCTCAGGCCTGGGGTGGATCCGGAGCGGGCCGAGGCCGCCATCCTGGCGACCTGGCAGGCATTCGCCCAAGGCACGCTGCAATGGGGACCCAACCAGATCGCCCGGGCCAAGGTCGCCACGGCCAAGGAGATGCAGGCCCGCTTCTTGGCCGAGGTCCAGAAGCAGCTGCACGTGCTCATGCTCATCTTCGGGGTGGTCGACTGCGGCGCCGTACTCCTGGTCCTGTGCATCTTCTACATGATCGTCCGACTCAAACAGAAGGACATCGCCATCCTCAAGGCCTGCGGCTGCCCCAGCGCACAGATCGCCTGGTTGTTCCTCGGGTTTGGGGCCGTGGTGGGCGCGGCGGGCTGCGGCCTGGGCGTGCTCCTGGGGTGTGCCTTCACGCACCACATCAACGCCCTGGAGGACTGGCTTTCCCTGAAGCTGGGTCTGAAGCTGTGGGACAGCAGCGCGTACCAGTTCGATTGGATCCCCAACCAGGTGGCGTGGGGATCCGTCCTGGAGATTGTGCTGCTGGCCACTGCGGCGGCGTGCGTGGGGGCCTTGGTGCCTGCGATCGTGGCTGCGCGGACCCGACCGGTGGAGATCCTCCGATATGAATGAAAGGACGAAGTTCTCGGTGTTCAGTGAACTGAAAACCGAAGACCGAAAGACCCTATGTACAAGCTGATCCTGGCCACCCGCTATCTGCTCAGCCGGCGGATCACGTACCTGGCGGTCCTGGTGGTGGCCCTGAGCGTGTTCGTGGTCCTCGTGGTCATGACCGTGCTGCAGGGCTTGGTGGACGATTTCAAGCGGCGGACCCAAGACTGGGTCGGGGACTGTGTGGTGGGGACCGAGTCCCTGGTCGGATTCCCCTACTACGAGGAGTTCCTCCAGGTCCTGGAGGCGAACCCCCTGGTCCGGGCCGCCTCGCCTCTGGTCCGGACCTACGGCTTGGTCGCCGTTGCAGATCGAGACCAAGCCGCGGGTCTGCGAATCGTCGGGATCGACCCGGTCCTGCACAGCCGGGTCACCTGCTTCGGCCGGGCCCTGCACTTCCACAAGGACCGGGTCGACGGGGCCTTCAAGCCCCTCCATGACCCCAATGCCCCGGGCTGTGTCATGGGAATCGACCTGGTCCTGGATCGGGACGCGGAGGGACAGTACAGCCACGCCTGGGCCCCGACCCGTGAGGCCTACGACATCACCTGCTTTCCCCTGACCCCCAAGGGCGGGCTGGCGAAGGCAGGGACAGGGGAGGTCAGCACCAAACGCTTCCTCTTCAGCGATACGGCCCGCTCGGGTCTGCCGCGGGAGGACGACGAGGTCGTGTACCTCCACCTGCAAGAGCTGCAGGCCCTGTGCGGGCTGGCAGGCCCCCCGGCGAGGGCGACGGCCATCCATGTGGCGTTCCGCGAGGGAGTGAGTCCGGACGAGGGGACCCGCCAGGTCGCGCAGCAGTGGCGGGACTTCGTCCTGGCCTGCGCAGGCAGACCCCAGTTCGACCTGCTCCAGTGGGTGTCGGTGAAGGACTGGCGGACCTACTGCAGGGCCACCATCGCACCCATGGAGAAGGAGGAGCTGGCCATGGTGGTCATGTTCGTTCTCGTGGCCGTGACCACGGTCTTCATCGTCTTTGTGGTGTTCTACATGGTGGTCGGCCACAAGACCAAGGACATCGGCATCCTCAAGGCTGTGGGGGCATCCAACGCCGGTATTCTAGGACTGTTCTCCACATTTGCCGTTTGGATCGGCTGCCTGGGCGCAGGCCTGGGCCTGGTGGGTGGGTGGATGTTCCTGTTGAGGATCAACCGTCTGGAAGACTGGCTGTTTGAACACTTCGGACGCCAGCTGTTCGATCGGACCCTCATCGCGGTCCAGGAGATCCCCCACCGGGTCCAGATGGGGGTGGTGGTGACCATCCTCGTTTGCGCGGTGCTGGTCAGCCTCGCGGGTGCGTTGGCCCCCGCCCTGCGCGCGGCCAGGACACGTCCCATAGAAACCTTGCAGGTCAATCAGCTATGAGCGAAGAGCCTTTGATCCTGTGCGCAGAGGGGATCACCAAGTCCTACCGCATGGGCGCCTCCTTGGTCACGGTCCTCAAGGGGACCGACCTCCAGGTCAGGACAGGGGAGTTCCTGGCCATCGTCGGGGCATCGGGCAGCGGCAAGAGCACCTTGCTGCACATCCTGGGCGGACTCGACCGGCCCGACCGGGGCCGGGTCCAATTCGAGCAGGAGGACCTCTCCGGCTTCGGGGCCCGGCGCCTCAATGCGTTCCGCAACCAGACCGTCGGTTTTGTCTTTCAGTTCTACCACCTGTTGGACGAATTGAGCGTGGTGGAGAATGTCTGCCTGCCGGCCATGGTCAGCCGCAGCATACTGGGGTGGCTGTTGGGCGCCCGCCGCAAGGCCACGCAGCGGGCCATGGAGGTGCTGGATCAGATGGGCCTGGCCGCCCGGGTCCGGCACAAGCCGTGGCAGCTCTCCGGTGGGGAGCGCCAGCGCGTGGCCATAGCCAGGGCCCTGATGAACAGGCCGCGCCTCCTCCTGGCCGACGAGCCGACCGGCAATCTTGACTCGGTCACGGGAAACGGTATCCTGGCGGTGCTGGAGGCCCTGAATCGCTCGGGCCAGACCATTGTGATGGTCACCCATGACCCGCATGTGGCCGCCCGGGCCGGCCGCGTGGTCACGCTGGCCGACGGGCAGATCCGCCAAGGTCGCTGAGACCGGGATGCCCCGGCGCGGCCGGGACAGAGAACGCAGGTGGACCTTTTCTAGGAGACGAGTGGATGGCGCTCAAGATATGGCTCGGCGACCGGCTGGTGGATGAGGGGGAGGCCCACGTCTCCGTGTTCGACCATGGTCTGCTCTACGGGGACGGCGTCTTCGAAGGGATCCGTGTGTACGGGCGCAAGGTCTTCGAGTTGGACGCCCACATCCGCCGTCTGACGGAGTCTGCCAGGGCCATCCGCCTCCAGATCCCCATGACGTCCGAGCAGGTCATCGAGGCCGTGCACACGACCGTGCGGGCCAATGGCGTGGTGGACGGCTACATCCGTCTGGTCGTGACCCGGGGCGTAGGGAGCCTGGGCCTGAATCCCTTCAACTGCAGGCAGGGATGCGTGATCATCATCGCAGACAAGATCCAGCTCTACCCCGAGGAGCTGTACGAGAAGGGCATGACCGTGATCAGCGCCACCACGGTCCGCAACCACCCTCTGGCCATCCCCCCACAGGTCAAGAGCCTCAACTATCTCAACAACATCCTGGCCAAGATCGAGGCCCTCGACAGCAACGTGCCCGAGGCCATCATGTACAACCATGAGGGCTATGTGGCCGAGGCCACCGGGGACAACGTCTTCATCGTGCGCAACGGCGTCGTGTACACGCCGCCCGTGCAGGCGGGCTCGCTGGAAGGGATCACGCGGAATGTGGTCATGCGACTGGCCCGGAAGGAGGGCATCGTGGTGGAGGAGAGGAATCTCACCCGCTGCGACCTGTACATCTGCGACGAGTGCTTCCTGACCGGGACCGCAGCGGAGGTCATCGGTGTGGTCGGGATCGACGGGCGGGTGATCGGCAGCGGCCAGCCCGGGCCCGTCACCCAGCTCCTTCGCAAGCGGTTCTTTGAGTTCGCGCACGGCCGGTAGTCGCGGCAGGCCGCTGACCCCCGGGCCGACCCATTGGAGTGATTTCGGAGAGAGCATGCACCGACCACCCTGCAGGGATGCTGAGGGGCCCGCTTGTGCCAGCCCGCTCCCGGCCCTGGACCTCGTGGGTGCTCCGTTGAACCAGGTCCGGTCCCTGATGGCCGCGGACTTGGCCCCGGAGTCGCTGCCCGACTCCCTCAGACCGCTGGCCGCACACGCCCTGGCCGGGACCGGAAAGATGATCCGGCCGGGTCTGGTCCTGCTCTGCGGGCTCGGGTGCGGCGGTCTGAACGACCAGCATCTCCAAGTGGCGGCGGTCATGGAGATGATCCATCAGGCCACCCTGCACCACGACGATGTCCTGGATGTCGCAGACACCCGCCGGGGTCGTCCGGCCACCCACCGTGTGTGGGGCACCGCAGCGGCTGTGCTGCTCGGGGACCTGATCCTGTCCAGGGTCCTGAGACGGTGTGTGGATCTGCGGAGGGATGTGGCACGGATCATCTCGGACATGGCCTGCCGGGTGTGCCAGGGGGAGCTTCGCCAGACCCTCTCGCGAGGGGACGCCGGCCTCACCGAATCGGAGTACCTGCAGATCATTGAGGACAAGAGCGCGTCCTTCTTCAGCGCGTGCGGTCGGGCGGGGGCCCTCCTGGCCGGAGCGGACGCCGAGCAGGTCTGCGCAATGGACCTGTACGGCCTGAACCTGGGCATGGCCTTTCAGATCACCGACGACTTGCTCGACCTGGTGTCCTGCCCAGAACAGGCCGGAAAGCCGTCAGGACGCGACGCGGGCACGGGCACCATGACCCTGCCCGTGATCCACCTTCTCAGCGTACTCGACCGGCCGGGCCGGGACGACCTGGCCACCCGGCTCCGGTGCGGGCGCGACCCGACCGACTACCTTCGAGAGGCGGCCCAGGGCATGGGGAGCCTGGACTACGCCCGTGCGTCCGCCCTGCGCTATGTGCATGAGGCCATTGGGGCACTCCAAGCGGTTCCGGACGGACCCGCGAGAACGGCCCTCAAGGACCTGGCCCTTCACTGCGCGTCCAGAGGGGCCTAGCCCTCCTTCACCGGGTCCCGCCCCGAGCGATCCGGTTCACCGCATCACCCAGTCGGTGCCCGTGAGCCGGATGCTCTCATCCTTGCGGAGATCGGACTGGCCCTCCAGCGCGAAGTCCAGACGAAGCGTCTTCTGCAGGAAGACCTTGGCCGGCCCCCCGGACGAGTCCCTGGCTGTGGGGTGGTCCAGGGCCACCGTCTCATTGCTCAGCCCGCCGATGAACAGGCTCACGGCCTTGGCCTCAGTACTGAAATCGGGCCAGATCACGGCGAAGTCCCGCGCATGGTCCGGTCCCCGCAGGATCCTGGCCCCCGCAAACGGAAGGTCCTCCAGGAACGGGTGGGTCCCCGCGTGCCTGGCCTTGACAACCTGAAAGACCTCGGGGGGCACGCCCCTGCCAGCAGGGACCAAGGCAAGGCCGTCGGTCAGCAGATCGGCCCTGGGATGGAAGTCGATGTCCAGTGAGGCGGTGTTCTCCGCCCTGAGAAGCACGTACCAGTACCGTGCTGGAGACCCCTGCCCGGGTGCGGGCAGGGCCACGGTGCGCAGCGGTTCGACGCCGACCTGGACCGTCCACTGGCTAGGGCCTTGGACGATCGCAGGCCTGGGCGCTGACGAGCCCACCACAGCCCCGCATAACCAGGCAACAACCACGCACAAAGACCTTCTCATCCCATATCCTCCAAGCTACACACACTTCCTATTGTACAACAACTCCAACCCAAGGCAAAGGCAATTCTGTGTCGCAGGGCTGGCACCCAGGCCAAAAACGACGAGGCTGTGGGTACGGCATACCCACAGCCTCGGATTGAACTCGATCACAGCCCCTTCTGAGGGCCTATTCTCACTTGAACTGGTGCACGAAGCCAGCCATCACCGCGAACATATCGTCCATGGCGTCCCCGAGGTCGCCCTCGAAGAACTGGTACCAGCCTTCGATGAACAGATCGGTCGTGGGGGTCATCTCATAGCGGACACCGCCGATCGGTCCAAAGATCAGGCCGTCACCGTCGGATCCACCGAAGTCCACGCTGCCCCACAGGACCTGGCCACCCACATAGGGCACCCACTGCTTGTCGGTCGTGAAGTGATACTTGCCGGCCGCGCCCACAGCGAAGATATCGACGTCGTCGCCGTTGCTGATGTTGGCGTACATGCCAACCGCCGCAACCTGGATCTCATTCGTGATGAAGTACCCATACCGGCCCATCAGGAACAGGGCATCCATATCGGCGGCACTGTCAGCTCCACTGATTGAAGTGAAGCCTCCCAACGCATCGATCTCTGTGTCGCCCTTCATAACACTGGCACCCGCAGTGCCCGCCAACATCAAAGCCACCATGAACACCAGAACCGCACTACGCTTCATAGCACTTCCCTTTCAAAAATGTCCTCTGCAAAATGCCTTCTTGTTTCCTTACAGACGCCGCCAGCCACGACTACCCATGGCCCATCCCTCACTCTCATCCAGTAGCCCCCAGGCATAGCCCCACCTGTACCCTTCCATAGGTCCACGTCAGCGTTTGCAGAGTATATCGACGCCCGGCTGGAAATCAAATAAATAATCCTTCTTTTTTTGCCGGTCCCAGGACCGAGCTGCGGGTCGTCACGCCCCCAATGACACCGGGACCTGCGACGAAACGGGCCCGGCACGTATGCTAACGCGTGTTTCTGGAGCCAGCGGCCATGCGCAGCCGATCGTCCGGGCCAGGCCCGCTTGGTGACATGGAATGCCACGCGGAATTCTGGACATATTCAATAGATTACAGCCCTTGTGTATCTTAACACAAGGGGCTCGGTTTTGTGCAAAGGGCTAAATCAACCGGCAAATCGACCCGATAGGACTGCTCGGTTGGCCCCCCCAGTGACTGAGTCGGGTATCGACAACGCCCTTGCCACGCCATACAATTGCACGCATGGCAAAGGACATTGCCGAAGACCTCTTCGGCAGTACTGAGAAGGCCCATTTCGACGCAGCCATGCCGTTGGCCCTGCGCATGAGGCCGCAGACCTTGGAGGAGTTCGTCGGCCAGGACCACTTCCTTGGGCCGGACCGGCTACTGGCCAGGATGCTCCGCTCTGATCGGTTGACGAGCCTGATCTTCTACGGGCCTCCAGGCGTGGGCAAGACCTCCCTGGCCAGGGTCATCGCGAACCAGACCAAGGCGGACTTCCGCGCGATCAGCGCGCCCTCCGCAGGTGTGGCCGAGGTCCGCCAGATCCTGGCCCAGGCCCGCGACCAACTGGCGGTCCAGGGCAGACGAACGGTCCTGTTCCTGGACGAGATCCATAGGTTCAGCCGTGCCCAACAGGACGTGCTCCTGGACGACACGGAGTCCGGAGTCATCATCCTGATCGGTGCGACGACAGAGAACCCCTACTTCTCCATCAACTCGCCCCTGGTCTCCCGCAGCTCGGTCTTCTACTTCGAGCCCCTGACCCCCGGGCACATCGTCCAGATCCTCAGGAGGGCCCTGGCGGACAGGGACAGGGGGCTGGGCCAGATCCAGGTCACCGCGGATCCGCAGGCCCTTGAGTTCCTTGCGCAGGCCTGCGATGGGGACGCCAGGAGGGCCCTGGCCGCACTGGAAATCGGGGTTCTGTCCCAGGTGCGATCCCATGGGCACGAGCCGATCCGCCTGGACGTGGCCCTGGCCAGGGAGTCGATCCAGAGCAAGGTCGTCCACTATGACGGGACTGGGGACACCCACTATGACCTGGCCAGCGCGTTCCAGAAGAGCATGCGAGGGTCCGACCCGGATGCCACGGTCTACTGGCTGGCCCGCATGATTGCAGGCGGCGAGGACCCCCGGTTCATCGCCCGGCGGATCGCGATCTGCGCTGCGGAGGACGTGGGCAACGCAGACCCCATGGCCACGGTGCTCGCCGCCTCAGCGGTCCACGTGGCGGAGTTCGTCGGACTGCCGGAGGCCCAGCTGGTCCTGGCCCAGGCTGCGATCTATGTGGCCTGTTGCCCCAAGTCGAATGCCTCTGCATCGGCCCTCTGGGAGGCTGCGGCCGACGTCCAATCCAAACCCGTCAAGCCCGTGCCCAAGCACCTGCGGGACAGTCACTACGCAGGGGCCAAGAGACAGGGCTTTGGGGCGGATTACCTGTACCCCCACCAGTACCCGGGGGCGTTCGTCCGACAGGTCTATCTGCCCGGCCCGTCTCCGCAGTACTATCGGCCCGTGGATCGCGGCCACGAAAAGACGATCGCCGACCATTTACAAAGGCTTCGCGCCCTGCTAGAAGACAAGGACGCGGCCGGTCAGGGTGGTTGATGGACAAGGCAGGGCTTCGGCGACTGTTGCGCGAACGGGTTCGGGCGATCCCTCCAGACCAGCGGGATGGGCGAAGCCGCCGGGCATGTGACGCACTGGTCGCCTTGGCCCCCTTTCGCCGGGCCTCCGTGGTCATGCTGTTCTTGTCCATGTCCGACGAGATCGACACGACCGCCGCCATCCAGGAGGCCTGGAGCACAGGCAAGACCGTGGCCGTGCCCAAGGTGGACTGGAGCCGGCGGTCCATGGTCCCCGTGGCCATCCAATCCCTCCATGAGGGGCTTGCGGCCGGGCGCGGAGGCCTGCGAAATCCAGTGGGCGGTCCGGCCGTGGACTTGGAACGGATCGATCTGGTGGTCGCGCCGGGCCTGGGGTTCGACAGGCACGGACACCGACTCGGTCGAGGTGCAGGATACTATGACCGCTTTCTGGCCGACCCGCGCGTGCGGGCCTGGCGGTGCGGCCTGTGTTACGTGGAACAGATCGTGGATGCGATCCCGGTGACCGGGACCGATCAGAATATGGAATGGGTGGTCACCGACGCGCAGGTCTTCTCGTCCCCAGACAGGAAAGGAATCTAGTCGATGGCTCCGTACCCCGGCGAATCCACCTCAGGCAAGGGCAGTCCGTATCGTGTTTGGCTCTACGCGGGCGGGGTGGTGATCCTGGCCGTTGCGGCCTTCGCCGCGGTGGTCGTGTCCAGGGCCCGCGTGCCGGCCGCACCTCAAGTCCCCAGCAGCAGTCCGTCTGCGCCGACGACCGCACCTGTCGAGACCGGCCCCACGGCACAGGTCCCCGTGCCCAGGTCGACCCCAGCTGCGCCCGGGCCTGTCGCGACCGAGCCCGGGGACCCCTCGGCGGACGCCGCGCTCGCAGAGGCCCTCGCCACC
>JAGOQT010000131.1 GCA_018007255.1 Phycisphaerae bacterium
GTCCGGTTCAGCCTCAGCCGATACACCACGGAGGCGGAGATCGACCTGGTCATCGAGAGGATGCCGCCGATCATCCATCGCCTGCGGGAGCTCTCTCCTTTCGTGCCTCGATGACCTCGCCATGGTGGAGCAACCGGACAGAAGGGATCCTGCAGGGGGGGGGCGCGGGCCGTCGCGGCGAGACCATGCGGTGTTCTGGTCCGTGGCCGGAGGGGGGCTCGGGCTGGACCTGGCCACCAAGGCGGCGGTCTTCCACTGGCTTGGCCCCCTGGACGCAATCCAGGTGGTCCCGGGCTTCCTGCGCCTGGTCTGCGCCCTGAACGACGGTGCGGCCTTCAGCCTGGCGGCTGGTCGCAGAGGGGTGCTGGTGGCCGTGTCCATGGCGGCCCTGGCCGGGATCCTGGGGCTGTTCCTGGCCGCGGGCAGGAGGTCGATCCTGAGCACGGCGGCCTTGGGGCTCTTTGCCGGCGGAATCCTGGGGAACCTGTGGGACCGAGCCTTCAACCACGGCCTGGTTCGGGACTTCATCGATGTGTACGTGGGTCGCCACCACTGGCCGACCTTCAACGTGGCCGACATCCTCCTGTGTGCGGCAGTGGGGCTGCTCCTCATCGAGGCCTTGACCGCAGGCCGGAGCGGTTCCAGACCACGGCCATGACCTGCCGCCGCCCCGTTCGGCCGGGCCGGAGGCTGTACCCGATCTCCCTGCGGGGATCGGGGGTCCTCACTGGGAAAAACTGCTGGATTGGAACGGCCCGTGTCGATACAAGGGGGTGAGGCGCCTGTCCAGCCTCTTCGGACTGTGTTGGTCAACGCCCTCTTCGGTAGGTTGGCATGCTCGTCTTGACACCTCATGTGTGCGGTCCACGGTTGACGGAGAGCCTCTCTTGGGTATCATAGGGTTCGATACACACGACATGAGGAGGGTTGCCGAGGTCCGTCCGATGATCCTGAGGATGAGCGTGGCACTGATCACGGGGTTTCTGATCTGCCGGACCGGCGGCGCGGCGGTTGCGCAGGACAGGGCCGCTGCCGTCGAGGAGGCCAAGCTCGACCCGCAGTTGGAGGTCAACAGGGAGGTCCTGCTCAACAAGGGATCCACGGAGCGGAACCGGATCAACGCGGCGTCCCTGATGTTGTTCAATCCAGACCCGGTGGCCCGCAAGATCCTCCTGGAATGCCTTGCACAATCCGAGAATCCTGGTACGCAGGTGGCGATCTGCAGGGCCCTGGGGCAGAGCCGGACGGACACGAGGCCTGTCACCAACCCGGAGGACTTCATCCAGCCGCTCCTGCGCATCCTGGCGGGCCAGGACCAGGCTGCGGCGAGGCTGGCGGCCGAGGCGGCCTTGATCTTCGGGTACGACACGATCGGCACGTCCATGGAGAAACTGGCCAGGGACCGCGCGATCGCGGTGGGCGGCCGGCTCAACGCGATCTACGCCCTGAAGCTACAGCCCGATAAACGGGCCGCGATCACGCTGGTTGCCCTAGTGGACGACCCGGATGAGCACGTTGCAGCGCAGGCCATGGACGCCCTGCATGCGATCGGGATCCCGGTGGGCAAGGACCCGGAGGCCCGCGGTCAGATCATCTATGAGCTGCAGCGAAAGAGCAAAGAGGAGTTCCTGCGGGACTGGCTGGTCCGGCAAGAGGAGCGGATGCGGGAGGAGAGGGAGCAGGCCAAGACCTGGAGGGACCTGTTCCTGAGGATGCTGGACCAGTACTACGGGTTGCTCCCGGACGATGCCGAGAGGGGCCGGGTCGTGGCTGAGCAGCTCAAGGCCAGGCAGAACGAGCTGAAGCTCTGGGCCCTGAACAAGCTCTACCTGTGGCGGGTCGAGGGCGCGGGCAGGCCCGGGCTCCCGCTCCTGGCCGGGATCGAGCCCACCCTGGTGAGCCTGATCTCCGACGGGGATCGGGACGTCCGCCTGGAGACGGCCAAGCTGCTGACCCTGATGGGCCAGATCAGCCCCCCTGACAGACTCCTTGCCCAGTTGGACGTGGAGCAGGACGGCGAGGTGAAGACCAAGCTCTTCCGGGCCTTGGGGCCCGTGTGGGACTTCGCCCTGCTGCCGGAGTCGGGGGTTGCCGTGTCGCCGGAGGTGAGGACCCGGACACTGGACTGGGCCGCTCGCTTCCTCGCCGAGCCGGATCCGGACAAGAGCCGCGACGGCGCTGAGATCATGCAGAAGTTGATGATGACCGAGAAGAGCGGCCTCAAGGACGTGGACCAGTACCTGGAGCTGTTGGAGCAACGGTTCCGGCAGACCGCGGCTACCGACGCCACGCTCCGCTCGGACCTGGTCAGGGTAATGGGGGCGCTGTGTTCCGAGCGGAGTGCGTGCAGGGAGAGGGCCAGGGCTCGCTTTGACCCGGTCTTTGAGCTGGCTCGAGGCGACGAGAGCCAGGGTCCGAGAACAGGCGGTGGAGGGCTTCATCAGTATCGGGAAGGCGGCCGCGCTCAAGAGGCTGCACCAGGACGGCCTGAGCGATCGCAGCCCGAACATCCGCAAGCGTCTGATCGACCTGGCGGGCGAAGTGGGAGCCGCGGGCGATCTGGATTGGCTCGCGGGGAGGGTGGGGTCGGGCCAGCCTGAGGGCGATGCGGTGTGGCAGGCCGTGCTGGGCATTCTGTCCAGGTCTGATGTCGCCGCGTTGCGGCGTTGGCTGGCCCGGTTCAAGGCAGGCGACCCCGTGGCCCTGGCTACGGAGCAGTGGACGTCCTTCCTCCAACTGGCCGAACGCAAGGCGGGGGGCCAGCCCGAGCTGACCCGGGAGGTCCTCGAGGAGTTGGCGGCATTCTATCGCCAGAAGGGCGACCTGGCTGCTGAGGAGGGGTGCCTAGCCCGTCTTCTGGCCGTGGCCGCTGAGTCGAACAGGGACGCGGTGGCAGGGCGGCTGCTGGCCGTGTACCTGAGACAGTCGAAGGTGGACGAGGCGGCGGCTCTCGTGCAAGACGCAATAGAAACAAGAGATATGGCGGCCCAGGACCCTATTGTCTTGGCCGTCGAGGGATACCTGGGCGAGAAGGACAAGGGGCCGGAGAGGTTGAAGGTCGTGGGCGAGGTCGCAGGCAAGGTGGAGGCCAAGTCCCCGAGGCCCGGTTGGGAGCAGGTCAAACAGCAGTGGCTGGGGCGTGAGGACACATCGGAAGGGCGGAGCCAGGAAGGCCAGGCGAGGGCCGCCAACTGACCTGGAGGGGCCGGCGGAGCGGCCACCGGACGCCGGGCCGGGGGGACCCGTCAGCTTTTTTTTGTGATTTTTGTTTTGCATGCCGGGCGGTCTAGGTGTAAGTTACACCGTTTACACGGCGGACTGGATCGGGGTCTGACTGTCTGGACGCCGAAGAAGGCGCGGGCACTCTGTCTAGGGTGATGCACGACCGCCCGCCTAGGGACGCTGTGGTGAGCAGGGAAGCGGTGCTGTTGGGCTTGAACGCTGCTGTAGCTCAGTTGGTAGAGCGCGTCCTTGGTAAGGACGAGGTCATGGGTCCAAGTCCCATCAGCAGCTCGTGAACATGAGTGCCTGCCGAGGAGACCCATCCTTAGGGGCACAGGGTCATAACGGAATCAAGGCGGTTTGCTGGAAGACGTTTGTTTGGAAAGATCGGGCAAGCAAGTGCCAACGTCATGCATAGGAGGTCCAGTTCATGGCAAAGGCGGTATTTGAGCGCACCAAACCCCACGTCAACGTAGGAACGATCGGTCATGTGGACCACGGTAAGACGACCTTGACAGCAGCCATGACTAAGGTCATGGAGCTCAAAGGGCTCTCCAAGTTCAAGTCCTACGACGACATCGCCAAGGCGTCTGAATCCCAGGGTCGCCGTGACGAGACGAAGATCCTGACCATTGCCACGGCCCACGTGGAGTATTCCACGGAGAACCGGCACTATGCCCACGTTGACTGCCCCGGTCATGCCGACTACGTCAAGAACATGATCACCGGCGCCGCCCAGATGGACGGGGCCATCCTGGTCGTCAGCGCCTATGACGGCCCCATGCCCCAGACCCGCGAGCATATCTTGCTGGCCCGGCAGGTGAATGTGCCCAAGGTGCTGGTCTTCCTGAACAAGGTGGATCTGGTGGACGATCCGGAGCTCATCGACTTGGTGGAGATGGAGATCCGCGATCTGCTGAACAAGTATGAGTTTGACGGGGACAAGGCCCCCATCATCCGCGGGTGTGCGGTCAAGGCCATGAAGGCGTCCAGCCTGGACGATCCGGATTGTCAGCCGATCGTGGATCTGCTCAAGGCCATGGACGAGTACATCCCGGTTCCGCAGCGGGCCGTCGACAAGCCCTTCCTCATGCCCGTGGAGGACGTGTTCAGCATCAAGGGCCGCGGGACGGTGGGCACGGGCCGTGTGGAGAGGGGCCGGGTGAAGGTGGGCGAAACCGTGGAGATCGTGGGCCTGGGCGACACCCGCCAGACCGTGGTCACCGGGGTGGAGATGTTCCAGAAGACCTTGGACGAGGGGCAGGCCGGGGACAACATCGGTGTGCTGCTCCGCGGGATCGAGAAGAAGGACCTGCAGCGGGGCCAGGTGATTGCCGCGCCCAAGTCCATCACGCCGCACAGCAAGTTCATGTCCGAGGTCTACGTGCTGACCAAGGACGAGGGTGGGCGGCACACCCCGTTCTTCGCCGGATACAAGCCCCAGTTCTACTTCCGGACCACGGACGTGACCGGCCAGGTCCACGCCCTGGTGGGGTCGGACGGGAACAAGGCTGAGATGTGCATGCCGGGGGACAACATCCGGATGGAGGTGGAGATCATCTCGCCGATCGCGATGGAAGAGCAGTTGCGGTTCGCCATCCGAGAGGGTGGTCGCACCGTGGGCTCGGGTGTGGTGACCAAGATCATTGCCTAGATGCGAAGCTGTGCAGGGCTCGCCTATCGATATCCCTGGGGCGCAGGCCCCGGTCCGGGAGGGCTCCTCTTGGAAGAGGCAGAGGGGTAGAGGCTTGTCCTGAGCAGCGAGGTCTGTAGATGGCCAAGAGCAAGAAGACAAAACGGGAAGACGTGTGGCTTGAGTGTACTGAGTGCAAGCACCGCAACTATCGTACCAGTGTCAGTGTCGCTGAAGGGGCGCCGAAGCTGGAGCTGAAGAAGTACTGCAGGACCGAGCGGAAGCACACCGCTCACAAGATCCGGCGCAAGTAGCCCTGGCAGGGCAGGAGTCTGGATGCTGGGCCGTAGGCCAGTAGCTCAATTGGCAGAGCAGCGGTCTCCAAAACCGCAGGTTGGGGGTCCGATTCCCTCCTGGCCTGGTTTGAGAGCCGGTGGGTTCACAAACACCTAGGGACATGGGCATGGGTCTGGAAATCTACAAACGCGGGCAAGGCACCTATACGCGGCTTGGAACGGGCTTGGCGGGCGCGGTGATCCTCGGGTTGGGTTGCGTCCGGCTCTACGAGAAGCTGGGGGTCGTGACGAACAACTTGTGGCTTCAGTCCATGATCCCCGCTGTCGTGTTTGTGGTCCTGGCGGGACTCCTGTACTGGGTGCTCAACAAGCCGGCCGTGGCCGACTTCATGATCTCGGCCGAAGGGGAAATCAAGAAGGTCAGTTGGTCCAGTCGGCAGGAGATCATGGTCTCCACGCTCATCGTGGTGCTCGTGGTGGGTGTGTTGGCGGTGCTGCTGGGCACGACGGACTTGGTGCTTCGCTTGCTGTTTCAGGTCATCTTTCCGTTGGGGGCCTGATCGAACGGGACCGGGGACACGAGGCAGGGTTTTCCTGCTCGTCTTACATGGGCCATGATGATGCAGTGGTACGTCTTGCGAGTGGCGGCCAATAAGGAAATGCAGGTGCGGGACGCCCTGGATCGGAAGGTCCAAGAGCAAGGCCTGTCCGAGGTGATCGGAAGGGTCGAGGTGCCCACCGAGCAGGTCAAGCGGATCCGAGGCGGCAAGCAGACCGTGCATCGGCGCAAGCTCTACCCGGGCTATGTGTTCATGGAGATGCAGGTCACGGACGACGGCCATGTTCCGGAGAGCGCATGGTTCTTGATCAAGGGGACCAGCGGCGTGGGCGACTTCATCGGCACGGAGGGGATCCCCACACCCATGCGGGATACGGACGTGGCCAAGATGCTGATGGAGGCCCAGAAGCCGGAGGAGGCCCCCAGCATCAAGGTCGAGTTCAAGAAGGGCGACCCGATCAAGATCCGCGAAGGGGCGTTTGAGAACTTCGAGGGCGTGGTCGATTCGATCGATTCGGAGCGGGGCATCGTGAAGGTCATCGTGACGATCTTCGGACGGAGCACGCCGCTGGATATTGAATATTGGCAGATTGAGAAGGTCTAGCCGGCAGGGGGCGACCTTGTCGCAGCCGGGCCTTGTGGAACCGATTTTGGGGATCTGGTAGGCAACCCATGGCCAAGAAAGAAATACTCACGTTCGTCAAGGTGCAGGCTCCAGGCGGTCAGGCTACGCCCGCCCCTCCCATCGGGCCCGCGCTGGGACAGCACGGCGTGAATATCGGGCAGTTCGTCTCCCAGTTCAATGAACGGACCAAGGAACTGGCCGGCACGATCGTGCCCGTGGTGATCACGGTGTACAAGGACAAGACCTTCACCTTCGAGGTGAAGAGCCCGCCGGCGGCCGTCCTGCTCAAGAAGGTGGCCCAGGTGGCCAAGGGCAGCGGGGTGCCCAACAAGGAGAAGGTGGGTCAGGTTTCCGTTCAGCAGGTCCGGGAGATTGCCGGGACCAAGATGCGGGACCTGAACACGCAGAGCCTGGACCAGGCGGAGAAGATCATCCGAGGCACGGCCCGGAGCATGGGGATCGATGTCGTGGAAGGATAGCCCGGGGCCGTGCATCCGAGGACCACGAGTGAGGACGGAATCATGAGGTCACGCAGCAAACGGTACAATAAAGAGGCCACGGGTCTGCCCAGTGAGCCGGTCGGTCTCCAGGCGGCCGTGGAGAAGATCAAGTCGTTCAAGTCGGCCAAGTTCGACCAGACGGTGGAGTGCGTCTTCTGGCTGGGCATCGACCCCAAGCAGGCGGAGCAGTCCGTCCGAGGGGCGATCTCCCTGCCCCACGGGACCGGCAAGCAGAATCGCGTGATCGCCTTCTGCGAGGGATCGGATGCCGAGGCCGCGAAGAAGGCCGGCGCCGTGGAGGCGGGCGTGGACGATCTGATCAAGAAGATCAACGACGGGTGGACCGACTTTGACGTGGCCATTGCCACCCCCAAGGTGATGGGCAAGGTGGGGAAGCTCGGTCGTGTTCTGGGTCCCCAAGGCAAGATGCCTTCGCCCAAGAACGGTACGGTCACACAGGACGTGCCCACGGCCGTCGCGGAGTACATCGCCGGAAAGGTGGAGTTCAAGAACGACTCGGGCGGAAACGTGCACGTGGTCGTGGGCAAGCTGAGCTTCGAGCCCAAGAAGCTCGTGGAGAACATCGACTTCCTGGTGGCCCACATCAAGAGGGTCAAGCCCCCCTCCGCAAAGGGGACGTACATCAAGAAGTTGTGCCTGTGCGCCACGATGAGTCCGAGTGTGAAGGTGAGTGTCGGCTAGGGGGTTCGCCTCCGGTCGCCGAGAGTCCGTAAGGGGGTCGAATGAGCAAGTACGTCAAGCAGTTGCTGCAGTCCGAGTTTGAGAAGGTCTTGGGCGAGGGGCACGGCCGCGACTTCATGGTGCTGGATCTGACCGGCGTAAACGGCGTGGACAACAACCTGGTCCGCAACGGGCTGCGCCAGAGGGGAGTGGAGGTCCTGACGGTCCAGAACGGCCTGTTCCGTCGGGCCTTGCGGAGTCTCCAGATGGAGGCGGCGGTGGGGCTTTTCAGCGGTCCCTGTACGGTGGCCTACGGAGGGGACAGCATCGTAGATGTGGCCAAGGAGGTGGCCGGATGGACGACCAAGGTCAAGGCGATGCGGGTCAAAGGGGCCTATCTGGAGGGAACGGCTCTGGACGGTGCGGGGGCCGTACAACTGGCCAACATGCCGAACCGCAAGGAGCTGCAGTGCCAGGTGGCCAGCACGGTCCTCTCCCCCGGTGCCAGGCTGGCCGGTGCCGTGGCCTCGCCCGGTGCCCGGATTGCGGCCTGTGTCAAGACCGTGGTCGAGAAGGCCGAGGAGGCCGGCAAGCAGGCGGCTTAGGGAGACCGTCACCATCGTTGGTTTTTCCAAGAACGGAACAACAGTCATCGGCCTGGGCGGCTGCCCCCGCATGGGGTTAAACAGGACGTCGGAGTCCTGGCTACTGCCGGGCACCTTGCTAGGAGTTTTCACCCATGACAGACAAGAGCTACAGCGGACCGATTAAGGAACTGGGAGACAAGATTGTGGGCCTGACCCTCGTGCAGGCCAAGGAATTGGTGGACTACCTGAAGGACACCTACGGGATCGAGCCGGCAGCCGGCGGCGCGGTGATGATGGCCGCCCCCGCAGCCGGGGCGGCCCCTGCGGCTGAGGAGAAGACCACGTTCGACGTGGTGCTCAAGAGTGTCGGGGACAAGAAGATCCAGGTCATCAAAGAGGTCCGCGCACTCACCAGTCTCGGCCTCAAGGAGGCCAAGGACCTGGTGGAAGGGGCTCCCAAGCCCGTCAAGCAGGGACTCCCCAAGGCCGAGGCTGAGGCGGCCAAGAAGCAGCTCGAGGATGCGGGTGCTACGGTGGAGCTGGTCTAGGATGGGGAGAGGTCGAGAGTCCGATCGTCCTCGCCGGAGGTGCGTCTGCCAGGCTCGGTTCATTCCTCTTCGTGGTGGGGGTATGCCATGAGTTCGCCGAACGTGCGAAGTTTTGGAAGGGTCCGCGAGGGGGTCGATGTCCCCGATCTCGTGGCCGTGCAGCAGGTCAGCTACGCCCGGTTCCTGCAGAAGGACGTGCCGCCGGCCCAGCGGTCGAAGACGGGTCTGGAGGCCTTGTTCCGTGAGATCTTCCCGATCGAGAGCTACGACAAGAAGATGGTCATGGAGTATGTCTCCTACGAGCTGGAGAGGCCGCACTATACCCCGACCGAGTGTGTTCAGCTTCGCCTGACCTACGCCTATCCCCTCAAGATCCAATGCCGGCTGCGGGGCAGCAACGGGGAGGATCTGTCCGAGCAGGGGATCTACCTTGGCGAGATCCCCGTCATGGTCGGCGGGGGCGAATTCGTCGTCAACGGTGCGGTCCGCGTGATCGTCAGCCAGCTGCACCGGAGTCCGGGCGTGGATTTCCTGATCGAGAGCAAAGAGGGGGACCGGGTCCTGCACGGCGGGCGGATCATCCCCGAAAGGGGCAGTTGGATCGAGCTCGGGGTGACGCAGAAGGACACGATGGTCGTGCGGATCGATCAGTCGAGCAAGATCCCCGCAACCGTGTTTCTGCGGGCCCTAGAGCCGTCCTACGGCACCGGGGACGCGATCCTGCGGCTCTTCTACCCGACCAAGACGCTCCGCGTGGACAAGCTGACGGCGGATCTGTGGGCGGCGGCCCCGATCGTGGACACCCAGACCGGAGAGGTCCTGGTCAAGGCCGGCGCCCAGCTCGGCGACAAGGTCCCGGTCATCCAGCAGAGCGGACTCAAGCAGGTGGAGGTCATCGAGGACGTTCAGGACCAGATCATGCTGAACACCCTGGCCGAGGATGACTGCCAGAGCCACGACCAGGCCCTTCTCAAGTTCTACATGCGGATGCGGCCGGGCAACCCGCCCAACGTGGAGAAGGCCAAGGCGTTCTTTGCCGAGAAGTTCTTCGACGAGAACCGCTACCGCCTGGGCAAGGTGGGCCGGTTCCGGCTGAACCGCAAGTTCAGTCAAACGGTCGACGAGAACGTGATGACCCTCCGGCCGGAGGACTTCGTCAACACGATCAAGTACATCCTGGCCCTCCGCAACAACGAAGGAGAGGTGGACGACATCGACCACCTGGGCAATCGCCGGCTCCGCACGATCGACGAACTGGCCGCCGAGGAGATCCGGAAGGGTCTCTTGAAGCTCCGCAAGACCGTCCAGGAGCGGATGAGCATCAAGCGGGACACCGAGGAGAAGCCTCGTATCGCGGACCTGGTCAACTCCAAGAGCGTGGCGAGCAGCATCAGCTTCTTCTTCGGGCGCGGCGAGCTGAGCCAGGTCGTGGACCAGACCAATGCCCT
>JAGOQT010000132.1 GCA_018007255.1 Phycisphaerae bacterium
GGCCCAGGCGATCGCGACCGTGCTGCTCAGCACGGCCGTGAGCGACGAGATCCTGCACCGCACCCTCGGGGTGCTCATGACCACACCCGTCACGGGTCTGCAGATCGTGACGGGCAAGCTCCTGAGCAGGATGGTGCACGTCCTGCTCCTGCTCGCCCTGGGCCTTCCCATCCTGGCCGTGGTCCGCGTGTTCGGCGGGGTGCCGTGGGACTTCGTGATCGCCGGCCTGGGGATCACGGCCACGGCCTCGGTGTTTGCAGGCGCGGTCAGCCTGTTCTTCTCCATCCGGTCGGACCGCGCCTATGGGGCGATCCTCAGGTCCACGGTGGTCTTGCTGCTGCTGTATATCTTCATCCCCGTGGTGTGCGTGCTGATGCTGAGGGGGACACGGGCCCTGGTCGGCCTGTCCTTGGGTCTGGCGGGGTCCGGGACAACCTTCCTGTCCTACCTCAATCCCCCGCTCGCCTTGTTGGAGATCCTACGTCCGGGCCTGGCCAGGGGAGGATCGGCGGCCTTCATCTGGCCGATCCACTGTGCGGTGATGGCTGGAGCGGCGGTCCTGGTCGTGCTGTGGGCAGGGCGCGATGCCCGCAGCGCGGCCCTGGGCCAGGCGGTCGGCCGGAGCGAGTCGCGGCCTGCGGCCCTGGAGGACAGGATCTTGGACAGGCTGCTTGCAGGGGACCGGGCGGGCCCGTGTGGCCCTGCTGTCCTGCGCAGGGTGAAGGGGCCTCCGGTCCTGTGGCGGGAGTTGGCGGTCCCCCTGCTCCAGGGCAGGCGGGACAAGGGCACCATCGGCCTGGTTGTGGCCGTCCTGGTCCTGCTCCTGCTCTACGCCCTGGGCGGGCATCGAGGCATCCTGGACGAGGACTCCGTCCAAGTCGCGTACACACAGATGTTCCTGGTCCTTGGGTTGACCGTGACCTTGCTGCTGGTCTCCACTGCGATCACGGGCGAGAGGGAGGCGGGCACCTGGCCGGTCCTGCTTGCCACACCCTTGACGGACCGGGCGGTCTTGACGGGCAAGGCCGTGGGCGCACTGCACCGCAGCGGTGCGGTCTGGGCGTTCCTGGCAGTGCACATCCTTGTGGCCGTGGCCCTGGGCTACGTGCACTGGATCGTGCTTCCCCAGGCGGCCATGACTGTGGTCGGTTGCACGACCCTGGTCTGTGGCGTAGGCCTGTATCTGGGCACGCGGATCCGCCGAACCACTGCAGCCGTGGTCGTGGTGTTGGTGTGTCTGCTGGTCCTGTGGGTCGTGGTGCCCGCCGTGGTGACCTTCACAGTAGGCCCCGGGCATCGGTTCTGGGCCCGGTGCACCTGGCTGCTGAACCCGTTTGTTCAGGTCGGGGCCGTTGTCCGGGGGGCGTGTGCCCTGTTGCAGGGCGAGCCCCTGGCGGAGGTCCGGTACAGGGTTCCCCCGGGCGGCCGTGGGTTGGACGTCGCCTCTGTGATGTGGGCCCTGGCCGTGGTGTGCGCGGGCTCTGTCCTGGCCGGCCTGGGCCTGATGGAGCTGGCCAGACGCCGCTTGAGGCGGGATGTGTTCTGAGTTTGGGATTCTCAGACCGGGGGGCAGCAGACCTCCCGGATAGGATGCGGCCATGCTGATCCCCATGCCAAGGGCACTGATCCGCAGTCTGTGGGGCCCGGTCCTGGACAAGGAGTTGAGGGTCTCCAGCCGGCGGAGGCGGAGCTACGTGGTCAGGACCGCCTATCTGGCCCTGCTGACCCTGTTCGTGGCCCTGGTCTGGGCGGACGTCGCGGAGTGGACCGGGCCCGGGATTGCCTTTTCCGCGTGGATGGCCAGGGTGGGCCGATGGTTCACGCTGCTGACCGTGTGGTTCCAGTTTGTGGCCTGCCAGGTCGTGGCGGCCGTGTTGTGCAGCACGGCCATCAGCGAGGAGGTGCAACACCGCACGCTGGGCGTGCTCATGACCACGCCCGTGAGCAGCCTCCAGATCGTGCTCGGCAAGCTCCTCAGCAGGCTGTTCCAGACCTGGATCCTGATCGGCCTGAGCCTGCCGCTCCTGGCCCTGGTGCGGGTCTACGGCGGGATCCCGTGGGGCTTCCTGATCGGGGGTTTGGCCTTGACCGCCAGCGCAGCGATGTTCGCGGGATCGGTGAGTCTGTTCCTCTCGATCGTCTGTGGCAGGGCCTATGCAGTGATCCTGTGGTCGGTGTTGGGCCTGATCGCCCTGTGGGGTCTGGTCCCGTTCCTGACGTTCCTGCTTGCAGACGCCTGGGATCTGGCCTCGGAGCGTCAGTGCCTGGAGTTCTTCACTGCGGTCCATCCCTACTTCGGTCTGGCCGAACTCTCGGACCCGCTCATGGGTCGCATGGGCGGGGCGGCCAAGGCCTCGCTGTGGATCAGGCCCAGCGCGGGCCTACTGGTCTGCTCGGCCGCCCTCCTGGTTGTGTCCGTGGCCAGGGTCAGGACCGTGGCCCTGCGACAGGTCACGGGCGGGGTGGCAGCGGCCCCGGGCCGGGCCGCTCGCCGCGCATCAAGGGCAGGGGGCACCCATGCCGGGTCTGTCCGTGTTCACGGCTGCCCAGTCCTGTGGAAGGAGAGGCGGGCGCCCCTGCTGGGCAGGCGGAGGGGACTGACCCTCGCAGGTTTGATCCTGACCTGCGGGGCCCTGGTGCCCGTCTACTGGGCCGCGTATGACGGACATGACCTGGACGACAGTGGGTTCCACTCGCTCATGGTCTTCCTGTACATGCTCCTGGGCGGTCTGTTCGCGGTCGTGCTCCCTGCCACGACCATCACCACGGAGAGGGAGACGGGGTCCTGGCCGATCCTGCTGAGCACGACCTTGGGACCCTGGCGGATCGTGGCAGCCAAGGGCCTGGGTGCGATCCGCAGGGGCCTTCTGGCCTGGGGGTTCCTCCTGATCCACGTGCTGGCCTTCACGATCACGGGCCTGATCCATCCCCTTGGCGCGGTCCAGTTGGCCCTGGCGGTCTTGGGCCTGGTTGTGTTGTTGACCGGCACGGGCCTGTACTTCAGCTCGCGGCTGCGGCACACCACCGCCGCGGTGATCAGCAACCTGGCCCTGGCCTGCGTGCTCTGGGTCTTGCTCCCCGTCGCGATGATGATGGGCCTGTATTACTTCTCTCGCCTCTCCTGGGCGGACGATTGGCTCGAGCGGATTCTGGCCTGCTGTCCGTTTGTGCAGGGGGCGGCCATCATGGAGGCCTTTGCCAACGGACCGTACAGTCACCTGTCTGGGTGGCCTCTGCTTCGACTGGACCCCATGGAGTCCACCGTCTGGGTCGCGGCGACCGCGGCGATCCACGTCCTGGCCGGGTGCGTGTTCGCCTTGCGGGCCGGGGCCAACCTGCGGCGCCGGATCTTCTAGCCGGCCTTGCTTTTGGGCACAGGGCACGGTCTAATACCCGTATGGTCAGACGACTGCTCAAAAGGATCCTCCGCGCTGTCCTGCCCGAGGGGCAGGGCCAGCCAGGATCGCTCAAGGTACACGAGCCGCGGGGATGCGACGCGGACAAAACAGATCAGGAACCCCCGTCTAGAACCGCGGCTCTGCCCGTGGAGCCCAGTGCTGTGGCGTTGGGGCCGCATGCAGAGGGGGACCCTGCAGGACCCGAGGGCCGCAGCACGGACCGGCCGCACAAGGCCCGCAAGAGGAAGACCCCGTGGACCCCGGAGCAGTTTCAGGTCCCTGAGAAGGCAGGCCAGACGAGGTTCCACGACCTGGGTCTGCCCGATCCCATCCTGCACGCGGTAGCGGACCTGGGGTTCCGGTACTGCACGCCCATCCAGGCCAAGACCCTGGTCCAGGCCTACGCAGGCAAGGATATCGCGGGCCGGGCCCAGACCGGGACAGGCAAGACAGCCGCATTCCTGATCTCCATGTTCACGCAGTTTCTCAAGGCCCCTATCCAGGGCAACCGCGTCCAGGGCAGGACCCGCGCGTTGGTCCTGGCCCCTACGCGGGAGCTGGTTGTCCAGATCGCCGCCGACGCCCAGGCCCTGGCCAAGTACTGCGGGTTCCACTGCGTGGCGATCTACGGGGGAGCGGACTTCGGCAAGCAGGTGGCCAAGCTGGATAAGCGGCCCGTCGACCTGGTCGTGGCCACTCCCGGCCGACTCCTGGACCTGGTTCAGAAAAGGTGGATCGACCTGGGACACGTGGAGGTCCTGGTCATCGACGAGGCGGACCGGATGCTGGACATGGGGTTCATCCCGGACGTGAGGAGGATCATCCAGCGGACCCCGCCCAAGGCCAAGCGGCGGACCATGCTCTTCAGCGCGACCTTGACCGAGGAGGTCCTCCGTCTGGCCTCGCAGTGGACGTCCGACCCGGTCGTGTGCGAGGTCGATCCGGAGCAGGTGGCTGTGGACACGGTCGAGCAGATCGTGTACATCGTCACCGTGCGGGAGAAGTTCAAGGTCCTGGTCAACATCCTCCGCAAACGCCAGGACGACCGGGTCCTGATCTTCCTGAATCGCCGCGACCACTCCAAGGCCCTGGCCTCCAAGCTCCGGGCGCACGGGATCCTCTGCAAGCTCCTGTCCGGCGACGTGCCCCAGAAGGAGCGTCTCCGCATCCTGGAGGGGTTCAAGGACGGGACCGTCAAGGTCGTGGTGGCCACGGACGTGGCCGGGCGGGGGCTTCACGTCAAGGACATCGGCCTAGTCGTCAACTACGAGTTCCCCTACGAGCCGGAGGACTACGTCCACCGGATCGGCCGGACCGGCAGGGCAGGGGAGACAGGCACGGCCATCTCCTTTGCGTGCGAGGACGAATCGTACGTGATCCCCGCCATCGAGGAGTACATCGGATACCCCCTGTCCTGCACCATGCCCGAGGAGGACCTCCTGGCCCCCCTGCCTGCGGTGCATTTGCAGGGATAGGGGCCCTTGGCCTGGGGCTGGGGCGGCTCGGCTTCGGGACAGCAGCAGTGCGATGGCAGGGCAAAGGCCCCGTCCCCAGCGGCCCTCGGATGCGAAACGCGACCCTTCCTATGCTATAATGGTCTGGGCGGCCTGCCTCAGAGACAAGGCCCTCAGACCCAGATTGGCGTAGGGGGTGACGGAGTTGTGGAACGCGCGATCGCACAGTGGATCCGGACAGGATAGGGGCCTGGAGTTCGCCGCAGCGCTCCTGTGCCTGATGTGGTCGGGTCACCTGGGGTTCGCTGCCCGTCTGCCCGATCCATTGTCCTGCGCTGCACCGGAGTGCGGGTATGTGTACCGCTTCTGGTCACCGGTGTACGCCCGATACCTCTATGCGGCCACCGAGGCCGAGAAGGAGGCCATCCTGTACGAACAGGGTCCGCTGTGGACCTATCAGTGTGTGGCCTGGCGGGCCTGGCCTCCACAGGCCGACCCGAATCTGCGGCCTGTGTATCGGTTCTGGTCCCAGGCGCGTGCTGCCCACTACTACACGATCAGCGAGGCCGAGAGGGACTATGGTCTCTGGACCGATCTGTCCGAGATCTGGCAGTACCAGGGGGTTGCCTTCTATGCCTACCCCGCGGGCCTGCAGCCTTCAGGTGCGTGGCCCGTGCACCGTCTCCGGTCCGACGCGGCCGAGGGCCACCTCTACACGGCCTTCGAGGCAGAGAGAGAGGGCCTGACCTGCGGCGATTCCCCGGCCTGGATATACGATACTGTGGCCTGGTACGTGTGCCCTGCAGAGCCTTTTCCTGCCCCGTCGATCGTCAAGGGGCCCTATCTGCTGTGGCCCGGTGCGGACTCCGTAACGGTTGTGTGGCAGACGGATGTGCCTGCGACCGGCCGGGTCGAGATCGGCCGCCTATCGCCCGATGAATCCCTTGTGGAGGACGCCCGTCCGGTCACGCTGCACAAGATGGCCCTGACCGGTCTGGATCCGGACGCGACCTACCTCTACAGGCTGACGTCGGGCGAGGTGCCCGGCCCCACGGGGACCTTCAAGACGGCCCCGGACACGGAGCAGTCCTTTCGCTTCGCGGTCCACGGGGACACCCAATCCAGTCCGGACGTGCATGCCCTGGTCTCGCAGGCCATGGCCTCCAACCTGCCCGACATCGTGTTTCACACAGGGGATCTGGTCGAGTACGGCATGAACTACGACCAGTGGGGACCCGGGTTCTTCACACCCGCGGCCGAGGTCACGCGGGACATCCCCTTTGTCCCCGTGCCTGGGAACCACGAGTGCTGGGGGTCGGGCCCGCAGTGGTTCAACTACTTCTTCGATTCCCGCTGCCCGGGCGGGTGGTGGGCCCTGACCTATGGGGCGGTCCGTTTCATCGGCCTGAACACGAACCTGGACCATGCCCCCGGGAGTGAGCAGTACGAGTGGCTCCTGTCGGAGCTCGAGTCCCCGGAGGCCAGAAAGGCCCTGTGGCGTGTCGTGTTTCTTCACTACCCGCCCTATACCTGGACCGCGGGCCACACCGACGCGATGGCGGTCCAGACCGACCTGGTCCCCCTGTTCGAGCAGCACGCAGTGGCCGCGGTCTTCTCCGGTCACAGCCACGCCTACGAGCGGTACGCATCGCGAGGGATCTGCTATGTGGTGAACGGTGGTGGGGGGGCGCCCCTGTACGACCTCGTGGCGGACGCGACCGTGCCCATCCGCGAGTTCGGGGCCAGCGTGCACCACCACTGCATCGTGGACGTGGACATGGACTCGCGGGTCCTTCGTCTCCAGGCCGTGGACACGGAGGGGCAGGTCTTTGATCGCGCGGAGATACGCGGCGGCCATTGCCCGGGTCTGGCCGGAAAGGAGCAAGTAGGAGAATGACCGTGCATGGGCGTCTCTTGGCCGTGTGTGCATGCATCCCCTGCCTCTGCCTTGGCGCGGCGGTCCGAGCCGGCGATCCGCCTGCCTACACGCCGCCCGCCTATGTGGACGTGAACCTCTTCTGCGAGCAGGACGTGACCGTGGGCACCGGTGAGTGGGCCCTGCCCGGCACGCTGACGTTGCCTGTGGGTCCAGGGCCCTTCCCTGCGCTGGCGCTCGTGCATGGCTCAGGCCCCAATGACCGCGACGAGACGATCGGCCCCAACAAGCTCTTTCGTGACTTGGCCTGGGGATTGGCGTGTCGCGGCCTCTCTGTGCTCCGCTACGAGAAGCGGACCAAGCAGCACGCGGCCAGGTTCACTGCAGACGTGTTGGCCACCCTGACCGTCAAGGAGGAGACGATCGACGACGCCCTGCTGGCAGTGGCCTGCCTACGCGGGAGGCCGGAGATCGACCCGAATCAGGTCTACGTCCTCGGCCACAGCCAGGGCGGTTACCTCTTGCCGCGGATCGGTACAGCGGATCCGAACATAGCGGGCCTGATCTCCATGGCCGGGGCGACGCGGCCCCTGGAAGACCTGATCCAGGAGCAAGTGGCCTACATCGCCGCACTGGACGGCGCTGTGTCGCCGACAGAGCAGGCCTTGCTGGATGCCCTGGCAGTCCAGGCCGCCCTCGCGAAGGACCCCAATCTGCCCGCCGACATGCCGGCCTCCTCGTGGCCCCTTGGCGTCCCCGCCAACTACTGGCTTGACCTGCAGGGCTACAGGCCTGCGGAGGACGCCAATCTGTTGGACATGCCCATGCTCTTCCTGCAGGGCGGCCGGGACTACCAGGTGACCTTGGTGGATCTCGAGGGGTGGAGATCGACCCTTGGTTCACGCGAGGACGTGGAGTTCAGGGTCTATCCGGACCTCAACCATGCCTTCATCGCAGGGACCGGTCTGTGCACGCCTGCCGAGTACGACGTCCCAGGCCATGTGGCAGAACAGGTGGTCGCCGATGTGGCCGCATGGATACTGAGGCCTGAAGGTGAGGGGTCCGTCAGCCCTGAGGAACCCTGAGGCTCACACCTTCGCTATCCCGCCCGGCGGCAGCACTAGCTTCGTCTGAGCCGGGCGGCCAAGGCCGCGGCCTCAGGGACCTGCATCGCCCAGGTCAGTGTCAGGTAACAGGCTCCGTAGGTCCCCAATACGACCAGGGCCAAGGCGATCGGGTGCGCGCCGCCCACCTGCGACTTGACGGCCCATGCGAGGCCGGCCCCGACCAGGGCCGCGGTCCAGAGCCTCACCAGGAATCCCAGCGGCAGGGCGGTCCGGCCGATCCTCGCGATGAGTGTGCGCCGCAGTAGGGCATACTCGACCGCTGCGGCCAGTGCGGAGGCCAGTGTCAGACCCGCGATCCCCCAACGCGCCTCGAGGCCGATTAGCCCAGGCCCGTGGACCGCAGCGAGGTACCCCAGTGTCGTGGCCAGGAAGACCCTCGCCAGAGAGAACCGCAGGGGCGTGCGGGTGTCGTATTGCGCATAGAAGGCCGAGGCATAGAGTCGTCCCAAGGTCGAGGCAGGCAGGCCCAGTGAGGCCGTGGCCAGGATGGCCCAGACATAGGAGCCGTCCGCTGCAGCGAAGCGGCCCGTCTGGTAGATGGCGTTCACGACCACGTCGCCCAGGACCGCGAAGGCCACTGCGGAGGGCACGATCAGGAATGCGATCCTCCGAAGACCGACATCCAGCCGGGTCCGCAGGCCGGCTGCGATCTCCTCCTTGGTGCCCAGTGCGCTGGACAGGGCCGGCAGCTCTGCTGCGGATACGGACATGCCGAACAGGCTGAACGGAAGCAGGTACAGGGTTTGTGCATAGCCTATGGCGGCCACGGCCCCAGTGGGCAGCAGGCTGGCGATCATGGAGTCCACATACGCGGAGATCTGGACCACCCCCCTGCTGAACAGCACGGGCACAGAGGTCCTGAGCACCTGCCGAACCTCAGCGAGCCCGGTGTTCAGGGCCAGGCGGATCGGGCCGGCCAGGCGCAGGACCGTGGGCACCTGCAGGGCCAACTGCAGGAGGCTCCCCGCGACCGAGCCCCAGGCCGCAGCGCGGGCCAGCGCGGACTGGTCATAAGCCGCGCCGAACGCCACAAGCGAGGCGATGACCGCGGCGTTCCAGATCACGGGGGCTGCATAGGAGAGGAAGAAACGGCGGTGGCTGTTCAGGATGCCTAGGCACCAGGCGGACAGGACCAGCAGCCCCGCACCAGGGAACAGGATGCGGACCAGGCAGATGGTCAGGTCCCGCTTGTCGCCCTCAAAGCCGGGTGCGATCAGGTCGATCAGCAGGGGGGTGATGGACACGCCGATCAGGACGAGCACGGACGTCAGCAGGCCCAGGATCGCCGCGATCCCGCCTGCGACCTCCCCGGCCCTCCGGGGGTTGTTGCGGGCCAGCAACCCCGCGTAGACCGGGATGAAGGACGCGGACAGGACCCCTTCGCCGAACAGGTTCTGGAGGACGTTGGGGATGCGAAAGGCCGCGCGAAAGGCATCCGCTGCGGCGGAGTTGCCGAAGTAGTGGGCAAACACGCGATCACGGACCAGGCCGGCCAAGCGGCTGACGAGCATGCCCGCACCCACCCACAGGGCCGAACGACCTGTGCCCGTCATGCCATACCGTGTCTGCTTTGCTGCGACCATGGTCGTGCGTGGCGGGAGCAACTCTATTCCCTGAGATCCACAGGCGGCATTGTAGGGCCCGGACCGGCGCCTGTCCACTCGCATCGGGCGGAGGAGGGGGAGGCCCTGCGGGCAGAGTACGCCTGTTCCAGACCGATCCGGTTCAGGTCCTCGCAGGCTGACGTCGGAGTCCGATTCCGGCAGATCCTAGGTTCCACCCTCACGGATCCGGAGTACCCATGCGCGAGCACCGGTGGCACTCGCGGGGACCGGACAGAGCAGTTGAAGAAGGCGGCGGTCGCCTCCGCCGAGCGACCCCGAATCCTGGCGGGTGGTCGCACGGTACCACGATTTCGGGAGATCCTCGAACGTCACCCCGTTGTCCTGGGACAACTCCACGCGGAGTCGGTCGTCGGCTACGTCCAGTCCGTGGACCAGGACCGCCGGCTGAAAGTAGGGGATCGCTCGTGCGGGGTCCCCGCCGCGAGCCGCGTCGAACGCGATCGCAACCGTATTGTTGCCGTCCGAAACGATGCCGTAGGCCCCGCTCGCCGTGTGATAGCCGTGCGCAGAGACGCCATCTCCGGTGCCTAAGGCCCCGACGCGGCCCGCTGCATAGGGCCGGCGATAGTCCTCCGCGTAGGACAGGGCGTCGGGAACGCCCTT
>JAGOQT010000133.1 GCA_018007255.1 Phycisphaerae bacterium
GTCCTGCTCAGCGCGATGGGGACCGACATCGGCGGCACGGAGGACCAGTTCCGCTTCGTCTACAAGCGGCTGTCCGGACCCGGTTCGATCGTGGCCCAGGTGCTCAGCGTCGAGAACACCCATCCGGAGGCCAAGGCCGGGGTGATGATCCGAGGCTCCCTGGACCTGAACGCCCCGTTTGCCGCCGTGGTCGTCACGCCCAGCCTCGGCTGCCACTTCCAGACCCGGCTCGTGCTGGGCACGGATGTCACCACGGACAACTCCGTGGCGACGCCCGAGCAGAACGCCATCAAGGCGCCCTACTGGATCAAGATGGAACGCGACGCCGCGGACAACTTCAACGGCTACACCTCCAGCGACGGCGTACACTGGACGCCCATGGCCTGGAATCCGCAGACGATCACGATGTTTCCGGAGGTGTACGTCGGCATGGTCCTGACCAGCCGCAACGCCAGCGTCCTGTGCAAGGCCCGCTTCTCCGACGTCCAGGTCCACGGCTCGGTCCTGTCGGGCAACTGGACGAACGAGGCCTTCGGCGTGGCGATGCCCAGCAACGACGCCGAGCGGATGGTTGTGGCCGTGGCCAACGCCGGGCGGCAGCCGGTCGTAGTCACCCACGAGGATCCCAGGGCCTCGCAAATCGACACCTGGACCGAGTGGAGGATCGACCTCAAGACGTTCTCGGATCAGGGCGTGAACCTGGCGGACGTGGACAGCCTCTCGATCGGCTTCGGCAGCAAGGGCAGTTCACAGGCCGGCGGCGCGGGCAAGGTGTTCTTCGACGACATTCGCCTGTACCGGTGACGGCCCGGGCCGGGGTCTCTGCTCCGCGTCGCGCGGGACGACAGACAGAGCGCAAGAACGGACTGCAGTCCATCTATTCGACGATCTGCGCGTCGAGCAGGTCCTTGCCTCTCCATTTGGACTCGGCCAGCATCCTGCCGGCAGGATCATAGATCCGCCACGTCCAGTCGCCGTCCGAGGCATGGGTGCGCTCCCATTCCCTGCGGCCGTCGGCAGACCAGTACGTCTCGGTTCCCGTCTTCTTGCCCGCAGCGAAGCTCGCCTGCCACTGCCTCCGGCCGTCCTCATAGTAGAAGGTCTGCTCTCCGTCCAGCACGAATCGGCCGTCGCCGGCCAGACCCCCGCTCCAGGTGGCCTTGACTCTTCCGTTCGGATAGGCCTCCGTGAAGCGGCGCACGTCTCGAACGCCTGCATCATACGTCGTGCCGGGCTGATCGCTGAGCACCCAGGCCTCGTTCAGCTCGATGTGCAACGGCATCGGCTTCATCTTGGACGTGACGATGTGGATCAGACCGTTGGGCGCCTGGGCGGCCGTCGCATATCCCACCGTCGAGATATCGGGCAGTGCACGGCGGTGCCAGGTCTGGCCTTCATCCTCGCTGAGGGCCACGAAGGATCCGCTGTAGCGCGGCGGAGAATCCGAGACGAAGAACAGCCGGCCCGAAGCCAGTCTCGTGACGGCGGGGCGTTGCCCGCTGGCGAGCGGCGGGAACTCCGTCGGGGTCACGGTGTAGGTCTTGCCGCCGTCGGTGGTGACCGACTTGGGCATACGTCCTTCGACGTTGGAATCCTTGCCGCCGAAACCGAGGATCGTGGTCCCGTCCTTGCTCAGGACGCAGGTCGTGTGACGTCCGCCGGTTCGCCCGCCCGTATCGCGCCAGGTCTTGCCCTCGTCGGAGGATTCCCAAAGGACCGAGGCGGGGCCGCGGCTGTCGGTGGGGAGGAAGATCCTGCCCGTCTTGTCGCGGAGGACGCTGTTGATCGGCTGGGGCGTGTACGGGCCGACCGGTCCGGTCAGCGAGGCCATGTGCACCGGCCCCCAGGTCGCGCCGTGGTCGGTCGAGGTCACGTACTGGAACGGCGGACCGCCCATGAGGCGGGGCGAGCCCCAGAACAGCCACAGGTTTCCGCGCTCGTTCCAGAAGACCGGCGCCGCGTCGGCGACATCGACAAGATCGGGCCACGGCGACGGCATGTCCCATTCATCACAGCCATAGCGCAATCGCATCGTCAAGATCGTCTGATCCGGGTCGTTCTCGTACTGCAGGGTGTTGTAGTAGGCGGCGACGAGATCGCCGTTGTCCAGGACCTGAACGGCCGAGTTGTGGTATGCCGCCCCCAACGCCGGCTCCAGGCCGATCCGCCAGCCGACGGTCCGCATGTCGCGCTGTCCCAGATTGGGAAACAGCGGCCGCGTGTGATAATACGGCTTGGACCTGTCCGGACCGCTCTGGAGGTCCGAGGACTGCTGCTTGACCGCGACCTGGAAGAAGGGCGGCTTGCGAGGCCACGGTGCAGTCTCGGGCATCTCCGCCTGCACAACGCGGAAGCCGATGTTCCCTGCCGCGGATGTGAAGTCCGGCGACATGCTGGCGCGATTGGCCGACCGTCTGACGTAGGCCATCTCCGCCGGGAATCTCTTTCCGCCGTCGTCGCGGGGCGCATTGCGCCAATCCAGGCCGCCGCCGCGGACGACGCGAGCCATTCCCGTGGCCGGGCCGACCGGGTTGGTCTGCGCCTGGGCCGGATACACACCGTGCCAGTCGAGGCACCATTCGGCGACGGCCGCCTGCATGTTCTTTACGCCCCACTGGTTCGGGACGCCGACCGCCGCCGGCTGGGTCCCCGCAGAGAACGCCGTGCGCGTCCCTGCACGGCAGGCATACTCCCATTCGGCCTCGGTGGGCAGGCGATACGGCCGGCCTTCCTTGGTGCTGAGCCACTCACAGAACGCCGTCGCGTCCTGCCAGCTCACGCCCGAGGCGTACGGCGCCCAGTAGGGGTCGGCCTGGTAGTCAGGCCGAAACCGGCGGAACTGCTCGACGGTCACCTCTGTCTCGCCGATCAGAAAGGGCGCGCTGAGGGTCACGTGGTGAACAGGGACTTCATCGCAGTCGCCCTCGGTCGAGGGCCTGTCATACTGGATCGCATGGACCCCGGCCAGCAGGTCCTTGGGCAGGGGGGTCGAATCGACGCCCATCTCGAACTCGCCGGCGCGGATCGGAACCAGGACCATGCCGATGGTGTTCGTGGTGACCTGGGACGCATCGGCCCCGGCCCCGGCGACGAGAAGAGCGGACATCCACACCCCGATGATCTCTATGCGATTCATGAGGCCTCCAGTCTGGGGAACCAGGATGGTTCGAACGCCCATCCGTGTCCTATAGGTCACCTGCGATCAGGCCGGGGATCGGGTCCCAGCCGTCCGTACCCTTGAGTATGTTCTCCACCGTATAGGCCTTTGCCTCCTGGTCCGTCAACCGCCTCGCCCACTGGACGCGGGCCTCCGGGTTTGCGCCGGGGCCCGTACTCTTGTATTCGGCGTAGCGGGCGGTCCGCTCGTTCTCTGCCTTGCCCCAGTTGTTCCAGCCCTCGGGCTTGATGTGGTCGCCCATCTCGCAGCGGATGTAGGCGACGGAGCCATAGGGCCGCCAGGGACGGCCCAGGTCTGCCATGGCCTTCCTCTTCACAGGCGGCGCATTCGGGTCTGCAGGATGGACCCAGGGCGTGGAATCGCCGGTCAGCCTGCAGTCGAGGAACACATACCCGAATGGACGGTCCTGCGGCGTGCTGGCCGCGGTGACGTGCCCGCCGTTGCGGCTGTGGATCTGGCAGCGGTCGAACACGGCCGTGGCCCCGCCGAAGATGAAGTCGACGCGCCCGGCAATGGTGCAGTCCCTGTAATAGTGCCTGCCGTCGTTGGCCATCAGGGTGTCCTGCCAACCCAGCATCCGGCAGCGGTTGAACACGGCACGGTCCCCATCCACGCGCAGGGCCAGGGCCTGGCCATGGTCGCCTGAGGTGTTCTCGAACGTGACGTTCTCCGCCCGGAAATCGTCCCCCAGCACGATGACGCCCGTGCCCTTGAACCTCGGGTCCGTCTCGGCGTCGGTCTCCTTGACATTCAGGGCATAGGTGAGAACGGTCTTCGTCCGCTCTTCACCGACAACATGCACGTACGGCTTCTCCCTGGGCACGATGATCTGTCCTGCATAGGTGCCGGGCTTGATGAGGATGACAAAAGGCCTGGTTCCGCCCACGGGGGCTGCGGCAATGGCGTCCTGGACCGTGGTGTGGGTCCCCGAGCCGTCCGCTGAGACCACCGCGTCGTACCTCGATTCCTTTGCAGCCGGATGGGCGTCCACAGGCTCGGTCCGGAGCACAGGCGCCAGCTCCGGCGCGGCCTTGCGCAACTCCTCCACCACCAGCCGGGCGAACAGGACGTAGCCCTTGTCGTTCAGGTGTGTTCCGTCGTACACGGGTTTGTCGTCTTTCATCCCCTTGACCGGGCTGAACTCCAGACACCTCTCGGGCCCGAGCACCTCGCACAGCTCGATGCTGCGGGCCTGTAGGTCCACCAGGGGGACCCTTTTCTCCGCGGCGATCCTGCGGACCTCCTCCGCATAGGGGGCAAGGCTGGACTTGATCTTCCCGGGATGGTCCTTGTCCCACTGGCGGCGTGTGAGCGGTGTGACCAGGACCGGCCTTGCGCCCACGGCCCTCGCCTCCTCCACGTAGCTGGACATGTTGGCCACAAAGGTGGGCATGTCGGTCGAGCGTCCGGGTTTGCCCGGCTCGTTGTTGTGGCCGAACTGGATTAGGTAATAGTCTGCCTTGAGGGTCAGGGCGTCCGTCCAGCGTCCCTCCCGCCTGAAGCTCTCCGAGCTGCGCCCGCCCCGCGAGGTGTTGATGCACTCCGCTCCCTCGGTGAGGAACTGCCGGAAGCCCAGCCCCCAGCCTGCGTTGTCCGTTACCGTGGAATCGCCCACCAGGACGATCTGGATCGGATGTGCAGGGGCATCGTTCCGGGCGTTCGAGATCGCCGGAGTGAGCAGAGCGGCAGACAGGACACCCCACCCCAAGGCCACGGCATGGGTGCTGATTCGGCGTCGATCATCCATTCGGATCCTTCCCTTCGACATGGAGCATGGCCCATGCCCTTTTCCCATGGGGCCATGCCTGAATACCGCAATGGCGGACTCTACTTGTCCCCTGCGATCAGAGCGGGGATTGGGTCCCAGCCGTCCGAGCCCTTGGTGAAGTTCAGAGGGGTGATGGCCGTCCCGTCCTTCAGGGTCGGCGTGGTCAGGACCGTGGCCCAGGCAGCGCGGCTCGGGAGGTTGTTCTCTCCGGATGTCTCGAGGGTGCCGTATTCGTACATATACGGGGACTGGCCACCCAGACCGTCGTTCCAGCCCAGCGGAGAGATCAGGGACCTGCCTTCAGAACCCGGGAAATTGGACGTCTCGATCGTGGTATTGTAGAAGACCACCTCACTGGTCGTGGCCTGCCACGGCCGGCCGAAGTACCCGGGTTTGGCCCGATACGTGGATGCCGTGTCTACCCCGGGGACGGTGGAGGTCACACGACACTCGACCATCAGGAACCCCCGGCCGCCGCTCTGCTGGGCCGCGGTCAGGTAGGCCGCGTCGCTGCCGACGTCACTCGTGTTCATCACCAGGTCCGTCTGATAGAACACCGCGGTCATGGCGCCGAAGAGGTAGTCCACGGCCCCCATCACCGCGCCCTTGTAGATCACCACCCTGGTCTGTGCAGCGCCGTAGAACGAATCCTGGCGCCCGACCACACGGCATCGGTTCAGGACGGCCCTGTCGGCGCCGGCCGTGAAGGCGATCGCGGCCGCCCTCTCCACGAAGCTCCGGTTCTGCACCGCGGTGTTGCCGTAGTCCGTGGGGCGCTGTCCCTTGCTCCCCGAATCCCACATCACCACGATGTCCTGGGACTCCTTCAGGGAGATGTACTGGTTGAAGGAGTTCTCGAAGATGATCTCGTCCGCCTCAAAACCCTTGGCGTCCACCACGACCGTGGCGTTCCAGTAGGATCCGTTCGTGGTCGCCGCGCCCTTGTTCTCACTGGAGGGATAGCCGTTCTCCAGGTTCACCCTCAGGATCTCCGCGTTCCACTTCTGGTTGGAGCCCATGCTGTAGTAGTGGTAGCCGTGACCGTAGTAGGACGTGATCCGGACCGCGCCGGGGTCGATGTCCACACCCCGATTCAGGAGGGCGATGCCGGGCGAGGCCGAGGCATTCTTGAGGGTCACGTTGGGTTGGGTGATCACCAGCATCTCTTCATAGTTGCCCGGATCGATCAGGACCGTCACCCGCTGATCGGCCGTGCGATTCATCCTCGTGACCGCGTCCAGGGCCGCATGGATCGTGGGGTACGCCTTGTCTGCGCCCACCTGGATCTCGGGCGTGTAGGCCACCGGCTGGATCACCTGGACGTGGGTGAAGTAGGAGGTGGTCGACGAGCCGGCCGTCAGGGTGACGTAGCCGTCCGCTGTCCCGGTGTAGAGGTACTCCGTCTGCTCGATCCTGGAGGTGCTGCCGCTGGACGTGGTGATGGAAGGACCTCCATCGATGGTGAAGTCGGCCGAGTAGTAGTAGGACACGATGACCTTGTCGCCCGCGCGTACCGGGACCCGGATCGTGGCCCCGTCACGGGCGGCCAGGTGCCCCTTGGCGATCTCATTGTAGGCGTTGCCCGTGAAGAGCATGCCCTTGTAGGCGGGCGTGGAGTTCGTGATCACCTGGTCGTCGAAGGGCCAGTCGGTCAGGGGCCTGAAGGCCAGGGGCTTTGAGGTGTCCTGCCCAGCGACCTTCAGGTTCGAGGTGAGGCCCAGCTCCAGCGGATCGTCGTCCAGGCCGCCGGCCCCGATGGCATAGACGCCGTCCCGCAGGGAGACGCCGTCCACGGAGGCGAAGCTGTAGACATAGCCCGCCTCGTTCAGATTCGTGAAGGTCAGGGCCAGCTTGGCCCGTTGTGCGGCGGTCAGGCCCGTGACGTCGAAGGTCACCTGGTGGGTGGGTTTGGCCGCGAAGACGACATCCTGAGTCGTATCCGCCGTCACGGTGAGGGTATCCGACGGGAGGGTGTAGTCGTTGACCCCTGTGGCAGAGATCGTGTACGTGCAGTTCGGTTCCAGTTGGACCGAGTAGGTCCCTGCCTCGACGTTCACGACCGGCCTGGGGATGAAGATCCTCTGCGCAGAGGCATCGGGGGTGTAGATCAATCCGAGTTTGGCGATCTCAGTGCCCAGTCCGTGGATGGAGCCGGTGACGGTGACCAGGTCGACACGGAGAAGGGCGACGTCCAAGACGGACGACTCGGTCACCTCCACAGAGGTCTCGCCGTGGATGATGTATCCGTTCGCATTGGACAGGCTCAACTCATACACGTAACCGATCGGCAACTGAACAGAATAGGCGCCCTTGGAGACCACCGCGGTCCAGGCCTTCCCCGCTGCATTGGTGAAGACGATGCCGTACGCCGCCGGGATGCCCGAGGCCGCCGATTCGTCCACCCCACCGGTCAGCGTCGCGTACACGGCGTCCCTGCGGCAGACTCGGAAGTAGCTCGGCTTGTCCTGGGTGTCGAAGATGCGGTAGGTGCCCGCCTTCTTGGCCACCAGGTGCAGCTCCGTCACGTTCGAGCCCACGGCCACGACATCGGTCTGGGACGCCGGATCGGGGACGTACTGGAAGTGGATCTGCCCGCTCCCGTTCTGGGTCAGGGCGGCCAGGGTCACCTCGTCGTCTTCGTTCAACGTCAGGCTCAGGTATCGGCCGGTGGCCGCCGCGGAGTTCACATAGACTCGCCCGGTGTAGGCGCTGGCCCCCCCGAGGTTCTCGTCATAGCGGGTGAGGGCCTTGTTGGTGGTCCTCAACCGGTCGTTCTGCCCACCGACCCAGCCCAGCACCCCGGCCGTCCAACTGCTGGGCAGGACGTTGCCGCTGCTGCCCGGCACGATGGATGGGGCGTACCAGGAGTTGATGAGGTCGACCGTGAGGCGGTTGTTGTAGAAGGCCGCATCGAGCTGTTCTGCGCCGAAGTCCCACACGTCGGTCTTGCCGTTGGAGGGTTCGGCCGCGGCCGTGCACAGGCCAGAGAAGAAGGACGTGACCAGGGAAAGCAGGACACACACCAACCGAAGCCATTCTCTCATCTTCATGATACCTCCAGGGAATCCACAACGCATGGGATGGACAGGACGCTTGACCTGCGCTAACCGATGTTGCTCGGCCTCCTTCGTCGAGAGAGCATCCGGTGGACAACAGACAGCAACCAGGCTCTCATGGGTTGCCGACACCCTATCATAGAAGACGGACCCTCCGGAGTCAATCCCGAAGCCCGTGGGCGACGTCTCCACGTTTCCCTTGATCTGCCTGGATTCGGACGGTTTAATGCACAGCGATGCGGAATCCAAGGGTTTACGAAAAGGCCGCCCTGCTCGTCCTGGTCGCCCTCTTGGCGGTGGCGGCCGCCACGGCAAGGATGGGCGGCAGGGGCACACCGGTGAGCGAGACCGTCGTTCCGGATGGACGCATGGGCCCCTCGATCGTCTCTGCCTCGGAGATCGAGGATCCCAACGCATCCGCCCCGTCCCCCTCCCAAGACGTTCTCCCGAGTCCCCTCTACAACCTCACCGGATTCGCCTCGCTCGACCCCGGCACCACGGGCGGTGGTGTGATCCCCGAGACGGACCCGGCCTATCGGAAGGTCTCCACCCCGCTGGAGTTCGCCGAGGCCCTATACTCGGCCAACAAGAACAAGGGCGTCAAGGTGATCGAGATCCTGAACGACCTGGATCTCGGCTGGAACGAGGTCGGACCGGAGGTGCGGGAGATGCCCTCCACGCCGTTCGTGTCCGCCATCGCCCCCAAGCTGCACCCCGTGCTCTTGAAGACGGGGGTCAGCTCCATCACCATCAATCCCAAGAACGGCGGCCTCACGATCTTCTCCGCGCAGGGCGCCACGATCCGCCACTGCATCTGGAGCATCAAGGCGACCCACAACATCATCGTCCGGAACCTGAGGTTCGACGAGCTGTGGGAGTGGGATGAGGCCAGCAAGGGCGATTACGACAAGAACAACTGGGACTTCATCACCCTGGGGGTCGGAGGGGGCACGGTCCACCACGTCTGGATCGACCACTGCACCTTCACCAAGGCCTATGACGGGATCATCGACACCAAGGGGGGCGCAAGCCACGTCACCTACTCCTGGAACAGGTACGAGGGCGACGACGGGGCCACAGACCCCAACAGCTTTGTCTGGCAGCAGATCCGTGCCCTGGAGGCCGACAGAGACGCCTACCCGATGTACCACTTCCTCCGCACGCGGGGCTTCAGTACCGCCGATATCGTGACGATCCTCCAGGGGCCGGGCAAGGTGCATGCGATCGGCGAGCTCTCTCTCGATCCGGTCAACGTGAACTCGACGGTGACCTTCCACCACCAGTGGTATATCAACGCATGGGATCGGCTGCCCCGCCTGGCAGGGGGCAGTGTGCACAACTACAACCTCTACGTGGACGATGCCGGGGTGCTGGCCGCTCGGCGGTTGCGGGACCGCATTGCGGAGACGATGAGCGAGGCCGATCGGGGCACACTGAACAACACCTACAACTTCAAGCCGCCCATCAACGGGAGCATCTCCACGGAGAACGGGGCTATGCTGGTTGAGAAGTCGGTCTACGTCGACTGCCTGTGGCCGCTGCGGAATAACCAGACCGATCGCTCCAACCCCGTGTACACGGGCAAGATCCTGGCGACCGACACCGTGTACGTGTTCCACGAGGCGGATGGGGGCACGACCTCCGTGCGGGGCGACAGCACGGACCCGAACAACCCCCTGGGGCCGTTTCAGGCCCCGATCCTGCCGTTCTCCTGGAACACCCCTGACGGCGCCCGGCCCTACCCGCCTCCGCCCATGGATGATCCCAACGACCTGGAGGCCGTGGTCACGGACCCCCACACCGGGGCCGGGGCCGGCGGCCTGACCTGGGACCCGTCCAACTGGTTGAAGACCTCCTACGAACGGCCCCGGAGCGAGCCGGCGGTCGTCCGCGCCTACCCGCTCATCACCAGGTGAAAGAACAGGTAGAGGCCGAGCATGATGCAGCCCAGGATGCCCCAGCCGTACACACCCTGTCTGCCCAGGCCGGGATTCTGGCGATAGGTCTGTCTCCAGGAGGGCAGCACGGTCTCCGCGGGGCTGTGTCGGGTGCACAGGGAGACGACGACCAGGA
>JAGOQT010000134.1 GCA_018007255.1 Phycisphaerae bacterium
TGACCCGGACAGGGGGCTGGTGGATGTCTAGGGAGGCAGATCTCTGTGTCACCCTCGATACTGAACCACGATCTCCACGCGGCGGTTCTTGGCCTTGCCCGCGGAGCTGGTGTTCGGACCAATTGGCCTCGCCTGCCCGCACCCACCGGCCATGATGTCCGCCTCAGGTATACCGTGCTCGACGAGGTACCGCGTCACGGACAACCCTCGCTCCGTGGAGAGTTCCCAGTTGTCCTTCCAGAGATCCTTGGTCCTGCGGATCGGATCCGAGTCCGTGTGTCCGACCACGGCGATCTTCTTGCCCGCGTACTTCTGCTTGAGCGTGGCCGTGACCTGGTCCAGCTCGCGGATGGTCGAGCTCTTGAGCGTGGCCTTGCCCGAGTCGAACAAGAGGGCGTCCGACACGGTCACCGTGATCGTCCCGGCCCCCATGTCCACCGACACGGGCAGATCGCCGAAGCCCGCCTCGCTGGGGTTGCTCTTGATCGCCTCGAGTTGGCGAGTCAACTCCTCAATCGTCTGCTGGTCCTGCACCACGCGCGCGGTCAGCTCGCCCTTCTCGGCCTCCAGTTTGTTCTTCTGTCCCTGGAGGTTTGCGTGTTCCACGTTCAAATACTCGTACCGCTGCCGGTAATTCGTGCACCCGGACAGAAGGCTGACGGTCAGGACACCGGCCAACAGGGCCAACGCTCTGGGGCTGAGGGTAGACATGGCGTATCTCCTTATACTGCACTCCTCGTTCCTTGCCTGTCCTAGGGACCGCTCAACACGAGCGTCAGACGGTCCAGAAGGCTATCATGCCAGAGCATAACCACCACGATCCCCATTGACAAGAAGGGACCGTAGGGAATTTGGCGGATTTTTTTCGAGAGCATCTGGGTCAGTGCCCAGGCCAGGCCAAAGAAGGGTGCGATGAAAAACGCCAACACAACCAGCCCAGGTCCCAACACCGCGCCCGCAGCCCCCATGAGGTGGACATCCCCAAGACCCATGGCCTCCTTGCCGAAGGCCAGGGTCCCCAAGATCCTGGTGGCCCACACCACACCACACCCGACGAAGTAGCCGAACGCGCTGCCCAGGAACCCGGCCACAGCCGGACGCCCCATGAGTCTGGCCCAGGGGCCGGCGAGAACCCCCCTGCTCGTGACCCACCAGGCCGCCACAGCACAGATCACCACTGGGGCGAGGAACACGACCTCCCTGAGGATCTCCACCCTGTGGTGGACGTGCTCCGTGTCTGGAAGGCCGCCTCCGGTCGCCTCGGGTTCCGGGAAGTCCTCCTCCTGCTCGTAGCTCCTCCGGATCAGGCCCATCCCCAGCAGGGCCAGGCTGATGGCCAGACCCGCCGCTGCCCCGGCCGCCAACCCGCCCGTGGCCCCGGAGGCCAGGGGGAACAGTCCGTACTCCCGCACCCGCCCCGGGGTCAGCACAGAGACGCCCACCGCCGAAGAGGCCAGGGCCGCGCCCGTGACAAACCAGCAGATCGAAAGGGGGATGATCCAGGACTCCAGATCGATCGCACTGGCGGCGATCAAGGCACACAGCAGCACGATGTGGGTCAGATAGACCAGACCCCCGCCGGCCGCAAAGGCAGGCATGCCGCTCCGCAGGCCCATGCGAAAGTAGGCGACATACATCCCGAGGAAGACCAGGCCGGTCAGCAGCTCGATCAGGAAGTATCGAGCCGATATAGGGGCTTTGCAGTTCCTGCATCGGGCCCGCAGGACCAGCCACGAGAGCAAGGGGATGTTGTCGTACCATCGGATCGCCTTGCCGCACTGGGGACATGCAGATCCGGGAAAGACCAGGGACTTGCCCCTGGGCAGGCGATAGACGACCACATTCAGGAAGCTGCCTATGCAGCAGCCCGTGGCGAACACGAAGGCAAACGCGAGCCAGTTGGGCATCGTCGCACGGAGTCCTTTCCAGGCCGGTCCAGGCCCGTCTAGCGCCGAGGGCGGAGCCGGGCCTGTCGCTCCATCGCCCCCACGACCTTCATGGGCAGGCCGAACAGCCGGATGAACCCAACAGCGTCTGCGGGGTTGTACTCGCTGCCCATCGTGAAGCTCGCCAGCTTGCCCTGATAGAGACTCCTGGGGCTCGTCATCCCGGCCACCGTGCACCGGCCCTTGAAGAGCTTGACTCGTACCGTTCCAGTCACCGGCCGCTGGGTGGCGTCCACGAAGGCGTCCAGGGCCTTGCGAAGCGGACAGAACCACTGGCCGTAGTAGACCATCTCCGCGTACTTCTGCGCCACCAGGGGCTTGTAGTGCATGGTCTCGCGGTCCAGGGTCAGGGTCTCCAGGGCCCGGTGTGCGGTCATCAGGATCGTGCCTCCCGGGGTCTCATACACCCCGCGGGACTTCATGCCCACCAGGCGGTTCTCCACAACGTCCGCCTGGCCGACCGCGTGTCTGCCGCCGATCTGATTGAGGGTCTCCACCATGCGCACGCCGCCGGTAGCCCGGCCGTCCAGCCGGATCGGAACGCCGGCCTCGAATCCGATCGTCACGTAGTCCGGCTTGTTGGGCGTCTTGGACACCGGCTTCGAGATCACGTACAGGTCGTCCTGGGGCTCATTCGCCGGATCCTCCAGATCCGCCCCCTCGTGGCTGATGTGCCAGAGGTTGCGGTCTCGCGAGTAGATCTTCTTCTTGGTCTGCTCGATCGGGATACGGTGCTCGCGGGCATACTCGATGGCCGCCTCGCGGCTGGTCAGGGTGAACCTCGGGTCCTTCCACGGGGCGATGATCCGAAGGGACGGATCCAGGGCCATGTAGGTCAGCTCGAACCGCACCTGGTCGTTCCCCTTGCCGGTCGCGCCGTGGGCCACGGCCGTTGCGCCCTCTGTGTGCGCGACGTCCACCTGGTGTTTGGCGATCAACGGTCTGGCGATGCTCGTGCCCAGCAGGTACCCGTTCTCGTACACCGCGCCGGCCTTGAGCATCCGCCACAGGTAGTCCTCCACGAACTCCTGGCGGAGGTCCTTGACGATGCACTTGATCGCCCCGCTGGCCAGGGCCTTCTTCTGAACCCCCTTCAACTCGCTGCCCTGTCCGAGCTCCGCGCCGAAGGCGATCACCTGATACCCATAGGTCTCCTTCAGCCAGGGCAGGATCACGCTCGTGTCCAGCCCGGCGCTGTAGGCCAGCACGACCTTCTCGGCCTTCTTCTTCTGTTCCATCCGTCTGACTCCTGACCAGACCCGTGTTTGTGCACAACGAGCATGCATTGTATCCGAGCCTTCCGGACCGCACAATCCATAGGAGCAGACCGATCTCGCCTGGTTGACGGCCGCAGCCTCTTCTCGCCCGTAGCCTGTTGACCTCTGGAGGATCCCAGGGTAGGCTATGCGCGTCGACGGTCGAACCCGTTTCGGATTGACCCTGAATACTTGAAAGGACTGGACATGACACTCAGAGGGCTCGCTGTAGTCACAGGTTGTACGTTCGTCGCGATGTGGATGGCCGGGTGCAACGGCTCAGCCCCATCCGAGGTGGAGACCCCCATAGCCGCCCAGGCCCCTCAGGCTGCCGACACGCCCAAGCCGGTTGAGGCGCCGAAGCCGCCCGCGCCCCCCGTCGCGGCAGTCGCACCGGTCGCGAAGCTCGCAATCCGGGTCGATTGCGGGGCAGTGGAACCCTACCTGGACAAGCAGGGCAACCAATGGGCCGCGGACCGGGAACTGGCCGATGGCGTGCCATGGGGCGCGGACAACGGCATGACCATGGACCGCGAGGGCGTTGGGATCACCGGGACGGAGATGCCGCGGATCTATGAGACCGAGCGGTACAGCATGGGTTCGTACAAGTTCACGGTTCCCAACGGCCTGTACACCGTGCGTCTGCACTTCGCCGAGACCTATGAGGGGATCACGGCCGCGGGTGAGAGGGTCTTCTCTGTGAGCCTCGGTGGGCAGGTGGTCCTGAAGGACCTCGATCCGTTCAAGGAGGTCGGGGCACTCAAGCCCGTGGTCAAGGAGTACAAGGGGGTCGCCGTACAAGACGGACAACTGCTGATCGGCTTCACCCCGAACATCGAGAACCCGCAGATCTGCGGCATTGAAGTCATTGGGGAGTGACCTGGGCCGCCGCCGGGGAACGGCGGTCGGACCCGTGGCCTCGCAGAGGACCGACCCAGGCCTGCGGGCCGGACTACTTGGCCTTGGCCAGGTCCTCGCCCTTGCTGATGCGGTACTGGATCACCAGACCCACAGCCAGGGGCGCGAGGAGCACCAGGGGCAGGAGCCACTTCTGCCCTGTGAACGCAGCCTCCAGCCTGTCCCGGCCCGCCAGGTACTGGTGGCAGACCGCCAGTGCGCCCGTGGTGAGCAGCAGGCTGCCCTGGAGGCTGGAGAACAGGACCACCGAGGCCTTGAACGCGGCGAACGAGATCAGCCCGCCGGCCACCAACCCGGTCAGGCTCCCGGCCCAAAGGTACTGGAGGGGCAGGTTGAATCCGAGCCATACCCCGCCGGCCAGGATCGTGCCCGCGGTGGCGCCCAGGATACACACGCCCCACTTCATGAACAGCACCGAGAGGATCACGAATACGGAGGTCGTGATCGCACACAGCCAGACCACGTTGCCTCCCACGAGCCGCTCGTTCAGCAGCACCCCGATCACCAGGCCCACCAGGCCGAAGCAGATCGTGGTGAGGACCTTGTAGATCCGCCAGCCGTACACCAGACAGACCACCCCGAAGGAGATGAAGGTCAGGGCCTCAACAGGTCCAAGTTTGACGACCTGGCTCCAGACGGCCCGGATGATCGGATCCGCGACATTGGGGTCCAGCGGCGCCGCATCCGCCGCCTCGGCCAGGATCGCAAGGGTATCCATGTCTTCGCTCCTATCCGTGGTTTTCTAGGACCTCTCCACGCCGCCTCCACATCGTCGGCCCAGGGGCCCACGGTCATTATCGGCCGGATCGCGTGCGTTCCGTTAGCCCCCTTGGATCTTGTGGGGGTTCAGGCCCCGGGTCATCGATACATCAGATACCCCTGCCGTACGCCAAGGAACGCACGAACCTGCCGCTCCCACCCGCCTCGGACCGGGTCAAGCCCCTTGGGCCCTTCGATCGCCCTGCGCACCGCGTCGGTCCCGCAGAGCCGGTCGAAATGGCCGATGTCCCACTCGAGGCGATCGGGATACATCCTGGAGACCTCGCGGACAATCCGAACCCCGCTGAAGAAGGGGTCGACTCGGTCCCGGTCCAGGACCGTCGCCCGGACCCCGTGACAGGGCTGGTCCGAGTACTTGGAGGTCACGGGGGTGAAGTGAACCGGCTCAAACGCGAGGCCGGGCAAGGAAAGGCCGTTGAGCCGCTCGGCCAGCCGTTGCGGATCGATCCAAGGGGCCCCAAACTGCCGGAACGGGGCGGGCGTGCCCCGGCCCTCGGAGACGTTGGTCCCTTCAAACAGGGCCAGCCCTGGGTACACAATCGCGGTCTCCAGGTCCGGGATGTTCGGAGACGGTCGGATGAACTCCAGGCCGGTCCGATCGAACCACATCGCGCGGCTCCAGCCCTCCATCCGGACCACGGTCAGGTCGGCTCGGACACCTCCGGCCAGCCAACCCTCCTCGTTGAACATCCGGGCCAACTCACCTATGGTCATCCCGTGCACCACGGGGATGGGATGGAGACCCAGGAAACTGGAGAAGGCCGGGTCCAGGAGCGGGCCTTCCACGCGGATCCCCGTCAACGGGTTGGGCCGGTCCAGCACAACAAAGGCCTTGTTCGACTCCGCGGCCGCCTCCATGGCCAGGGCCATGGTCCAGATGTACGTGTAGAAGCGGGTCCCGATGTCCTGGATGTCGAAGACCAGGACGTCCACGTCCCCCAGCATCCGGCCCGTAGGCTTGCGATCCGTCCCGTACAGGCTGTGGACCGGGATCCGGTAGTCCGGATGTTCGATCGGACGGACCTGTGCACCTGCCGGTTCTGTGCCCCACAGGCCGTGCTCCGGCGCAAACAGGGCCGTGACCGTAACGTGGGGCAGAGACTGCAGGACCTGCACGACGAACCGGCCTTGCGAGTCCACCGAGGTCCGGTTCGCGATGACGCCCACCCGCTTGCCTTGAAACAAGGCCGGGACCTGAGCGACCCGATCCAGCCCCGTTCTCACCGGCGATCCGGAGACCCCTGAGAGGACAAGCACGCTCAAGATCGTCCCGAGTCGGGTATTCATCGGCCTTGCTCCTGTACCCCGGACGGAGGTTAGACCGCCACGGACCGGGCCGGAACCTCTGCGCACCCGGTCTGGTGGGTCCCATTGCGGATCCCGATCCGCCCAAGGGCCTCGTCCGCCAGGGCCAGATACTCCCTCGCAGCCCGCGTCTCGGGGGCGTAGGTCAGGATGGTCTGTCCGACGCTGGGCGACTCCGCCAGGCCCACAGCCGCGTGGACCACGGTGTCGAAGACCAGGGGACCGAAGTGCCGCCTCATGCCCTTCTGGAGTCGCCGGCTCAACAGGGTCCGGTCGTCCACGAAGGTCAGCAACAGGCCCAAAGGCTGGACCGCGCACGGCCGGAATCGCTCCCGGAGCACCCGGATCATGTCCAGCAATCGCTGGAGGCCCTCCAGGGCATAGTAGTGGACCTGAACGGGCGCGACCACGTCCGTGCTGGCCACCAGGGCATTCAAGGACAGCAGGCCCAGGGAGGGCGAGCAGTCGATCACACAGAAGTCATAGGCGTGGGCCACCTGGCGCAGGAGCTCGCCCAGGACCAGCTCCTTGCCCGGCGCACCGCGGAGGTCCAGCTCGGCCCCTGCCAACAGGACATTGCTGGGGGCCACGTCCAGGCGGCTGACCTTGGTGGGCAGCACGACGTCACTGAGGCGGACGTGGTCCTGGGTCATGGCGTGGTAAAGGGTCGAGTGGAGGTGGGTCGGTTTGTATCCGAGGCCCAGCGTGGCGTTGCCCTGCGGATCCAGATCCACCAACAGGACCCGATATCCCCGCGTCGCGAATGCGGCAGCCAGATTCACGGCCGTGGTCGTCTTGCCACAGCCTCCCTTCTGGTTTGCCACCGCAATGGTCCTCATGGCCCCGTCCCTGACAGCCAACGCCCCCACCGAATCCGTTCGAACACCCTCGTTTGAGCGCGGAGGTCAGGCTACTATAGGCCCGGCGTCCGGGAAGTCAAGCCCCGCCCTGCGCCCGCCAGGCCCCGGGCCTGGGTGCAGGCAACCGGGGCCTGGGCATGTGGACCCAGGCCCCGATCTGCGCCGTGCTGCACCCTGCCGGCCGAGGGCGCAGGGATACGGCCGGACCCCGTGGGGCCCGCCGCGTCACCGATCGCCGGCCAGATAGGCGACCTCGCCCATGGACAGGGCCCGATCGTAGATGCGGAACTCGTCCAACGCACCGCCGAAGTACCCGTCCGTGTCGTACTGCGACCGCCCCAGCCAGTTCTGGGTGGTCACCCCCAGGTCCCTGGGCAGGGTCTGGGTCGGCCCGCTGGCCACAGGGTCGCCGTCCAGGTAGATGACCACAGTCTGGGTCCCGCCGTCGATCACCACGGCGAGATGGTGCCAGCCCCCCGGGAGGGGGCCGGGGGTGTTCACGACCGACTCCGCCCCCGCTGCGTTCCCGCCCGTGGTCGCGGCGAACCGAACGGTCCCGCTCGTGCCCACCCTCGGCGTCAGGAACATGTAGATGTTCGGGTCCGTGCCGAAGTCAAAGAGCCGCTGCCAGGAACCGGTGCTGCCCAGGTCAAAGTCCACCCAGGTCGCGATCGTGGCGCTGGTCAGGGTGCTCATCAGGGCACCGATCGGGAGCTCCACATGGTCGTTCACCCCATCGAGGACGATGGACCGTCCCAGGCCGGGCCTCAACTCCACAAACCTCGGATCATTCACCGGAACGCCGTCCCGCTTGTTGCCGGAGACGTCCTTGGCGTCGCCCTCAAAGGTGTAGTGGGCAGCAAGCCCGTTCGTGCCCGGATCCTCCGGAATCGGCACGGCCGGGGCCTCCCGATACAGCCGGAGGTCGTCGATGTACAGCTTGCCCCGCACGGCTCCGGACACGCCGATCGTCAGGGACCGGACCGCCTGCAGGCCGGCCACGGAGGTCAGATCGACGTTCCACTGCTTCCACAGAGGCCGGGTAAGGACCTCAGGGCTGCCGTTGTAGACCACCTTGACGTCATTGACCTTCACGTAGAGCTCGCCCGCCCCGTTGTCGGCCTCGCCGCGTAGGAAGAGCACCAGGGTCCGGACCCCGCCCGCGGTCCAGTCTTGGGCCACAGGGAAGGTTCGTGTGGCCTCGGAGTTCGCGGCCCCCGCGGTGTTGTCGTAGACGAACGGCATGGACTGCCGGCCGCGATGCACGATCGTCCTCTCCGCGTACGGCTCGTCGAAATTCCCTACGATCGAGCCTGTGCCGTTGCCTCCATAGGCACCCTGCCCGCATTCCGCGTTCTCACCGTTGCCGGCCCCGCCCTTCCAGGCATAGTACACCCGGTTGCACTGGTCGTTGTAGGACTCCATATCGTCGACCACCAGGCACTCCGGCGTGGAGAAACTCCACACCTGGCCCACCCACGGCGAGAGGGTCGCCGCCTCGTTGACCTCGCTGACCTTCCAGTAGTACGTCCGGTCGTACTCCGCACCCAGGGCGGCCAGGGCCACCTGGCTCGCGGTCACGGACGTGATCGGGGCCGTGCCCTGGAGCACCGCATCCGGGTCTGTGCCGATGCAGACGTCATGCCGGACCGCCTCGCGTCCGGGCCGCCATCGCAGCGTCCCGGAGAGGGGCACATCCGCAGCCCCGGAGGCAGGCTCCGGCCCCCTGGGTTGCAGGGGGGCCTGGAAGAAACGGACCTCGCTGAGGCCGGCCTGCTTGGTGGCGGACCCCCAGTTGCTGTTCACGGTGAGCTTGACGTACCGGGCCAAGACCCCGCCGAAGTCCACGGTGGTGTTGTGCACGTAGTTCGGCTCTCCCGTGCCCTGGGCGAACTCGGGCACGTTGGCCAGGGTGGTCCACGCGGTCCCGTCCACGGAGGTGGTGATGGTCACGTCCCGGGCCCCGTACCTCAGGGAGGCCACCTCCTTGGCCTGATTCTGGTTCCAGACCCACATCTGGTGCAGCTTGTAGACCTGGTCAAACTCGTATTGGATCCACGGGGGCTGGGGGGTCTTGCCGCTGAGCCACATGTACTGGGAACTGGCCGAGTGCTCGTCGTTCTCGCCAAGCCCGGAACCATCGATCGTCTTGACGGGCTGGAACTGCGGCTGGTAGAAGCTGGAGGCCGTGGCCTTGACCGGCGTGACCGGATAGGCGTAGGGCTCGGTCGTGAAGCCCCAGACCTTGCCCTTGAAGACCGTGGCCTCCGTGGGCGGGGCATTGACCTCGTCGACCCGCCAGTAGTAGGTCTGGTCGAACGCCAGCAGACCGGCGGGCGCAAAGGTCGTGCCCGTCTGGCCCTGGCTGGCCAGCACCCCCCTCGGTTCGGTTCGGCCGGCCGCGTTGACGTCGTCGAACACGGTCCCGAAGTACACGTCGTGTGTGGCCGCGTACGGACCCGGGCTCCAACCCAGCACGGCCTCCCTCGGAACGTCCACAGACCCGTCCGCCGGGCTTGCCTTCGTGGCGGGCCCGGCCCCCTTTCCGCCCGCCAGGGCAAACTGCACGTCGTCATAGGTCAGGGCGTGGTCGTAGAGCTGGACGTCGTCCAGCAGGCCCGCGTATTGGCGGGTCCCGTTGGCCATCTGACCCAGGAAGATGTTCGAGAGCTCGAAGTCACCCACGGAGTACGTCGATTGGTTCAGGAGCTCACCGTCGTAGTAGAGCTGGGCGGCGTTGTCCTCGCTGCTCCACGTGGCGGCCACGTGGTGCCATGTGTTGTCCGGCAGCACCGGGGCCACAGGCGGATTCCCCTGGGTCCCCTTGCCCGGGTCGGAGTGGACGAAGGTGCCGCCTGCATAGAGGTCGATCTCGCCTCCGACCCAGATGTTGGCGGCCGCCAGCTCCAGATGCACGGTCATCTCGTTCTCAGGGCCGAATCCCCCGCCCGTGGTGTTGTCGCCGGCCCAGAAGATCGTGTAGATGCGGCCCGACGGGGGACCCGCAT
>JAGOQT010000135.1 GCA_018007255.1 Phycisphaerae bacterium
GGGCAGCACCGCCCGTTGCGCTGGCTACGGCCATGCTGGTCCCGCTGTAGGTGTCGTACTGGTCATCCCCCTCCGCAGAACAGGACAGGAGCCTCACGCCGCAGGCCACTGCGTCCGGCTTGACCCTGCCGTCGTCGGTCGGGCCCCAGGAGCTGAAGCTCGTCATGGCTGCTGCGTTCACGTCCCGCACGGCGCCGGACACGGCCGCCTGCACGGCCCCCACGGTCATGACGTTCTTGGCGGTCCCGTCCGGGGGTGTGGAGTCATAGCCCCCATCCGCACCGTCGTCCCCGGGGTCCGTGTCGCTGTCGTATCGTTTGGAGATCCACCCGCGTCGGCCTTGGTAGTACTCGTACTGGGTCCCATCCGAAGGGGCCTGATCCCCCCGGTCATTCCCGGCCGCACGAAGAGACAGGTAGTACGGGGCCTCGTAGCAGATCTGATCCCACGACTGGCTCTCCTGGTCATACTGGCCGAACAGGGCGCTCTGCCGATCTCCATACTCCCCGTACCACCTGGGTACAGTCGAGGTGTAGTCCCAGCCGCACGCATAGCCGTACGAGTGGTTGGAGACCTGAATCATGTCGGCCTCATTGGGGTCGCTCATGGCCCGTCGGGCCACCTCACCCAGGTCCCGATTGTAGTTGTAGCTGGCGATCTGGGCTGCCGGGGCCATGCCCAGGGCAGCCGGATTCACGCCCGCTGCCGCGATCGTGCCGGCCACGTGGGTGGCATGCGAGGACGGCTCGGCGGAGGGGCCCCGCCCATGCTGCTCCATGCGGAGGACCCGTCCGCTCAGTTCCTGGTGGGTGGACAGGACGTCCCCTGCGTCCCACACGCCCACGGTCTGGGTCTGCCCCAGGATCCCGGGCAGCGCAGCCCGCACAGAGTCCACGGCCACGGACACACCTGCCTCGAGGTTGCGTGTCTTGAACACATAGGGCACATTGCCGCGGATGGCCATCAGCTCGTATCGGACCCGGCCCCTGGTTCCGCGGGGCGCCCAGCCCTCTTGAAGGGCGGCAGCTCGGGCTTCCGCCTGGTTTCGCTGACGCAAGTCCGTGTACTGCCTGATCATCGCCTGCCTGGGCATGGGGCGCCGACCGGGCCTGAGTCCCCTGGGCTCTGCCCCGCTGGAAGCCAGGCAGACCAGACAGACCAGGGCCCAGGGCACGGCCCCCCTGAGCCGGCCCCCCCGGACAGGGGGCGTGGGTGGGTGCGAGGGCCTCTTTGCAGGGGTCGTCTGGCGGTTCACGGATTTCATTCAACGTTCTCCGCCAAGGGCGAGGGCACGGACAGGACCTGAGCGGGTCCTTCGCCGTCCGGGTAGCGGCCCATGGCCTGATCCCTCCCCAGGGGGCCAAAGGACACCGAGTCCAGAAGGGCGTGTCTGTTGGCGGCCGTGTCATAGAGCCAGACGGTCTCCCCGCTCGCTGAGAGCTTGAAGTTGGCGTGCAGCCCCGGGGTATCGCCGCCATCTTCGTCGGCCCACACGAGCAGATACCCGCCAGCCTCGATCCAGGTGTCTGCGGGGAACGCCCACTTGAGCGGGTTCTGCGGGTTGTCGCTGAGGAACATCCCGGCCAGGTCAACCGCCTGGTCGCCGACGTTTTTGACCTCGATCCAGTCGTCGAACTGGCCCTGCGGGTCGGACAGGGTGACGTGGTTCGAGGCCATGAGCTCGTTGATCACGATCGCAGAGGAGGCTGCCTGGGGAGTGGTCACGACGTGGGTGTACACGTGGTGTTCCGCCCCGGGGGGGCTGAGGGTCACGGTCCGCGCGGTGTTGGCCGCAGTCGCCTGCACGTAGTATCGGAGCACGGTCCCGGATGCATAGGTCGGCAGGGTGGCCGCAAAGACACGGCTGTTGGGGTCCGTCTGGTTGACCTCGGCCATGGCCACGGGGGCGAACAGGGCAAAGGGCCCGGTCGCTACGACCAAGTCCACCCCGGACACGGCCGGCGTCGCCGCCACGGTGGCGGTGACGGTCAGGGCCTCGCCCGTCTCGGATGAGGCTGCGTCCACGGCCAGGATCTGGGGGGCTGCGGCAATGGACTGGGCCAGCTCCTGCTGGGGCGTGAGCGCGAACACGACAGTCCGTGTGCTCGGCCGCGGGAACAGGGCCGACCGCCGATTCTGGGGGAACTTCTTGAGGGCGGCCACGCCGCTTGTGAAGGCCGAGTACGAGTACAGCTTCTTGGTATCCTTCTGGACCTCCTGGTCGATCAGGGCCTGATAGGCGTCGATCTTTGCGGCGAAGTACTCCTCGGTCAGGTACAGATCCAGGATCGTTCGGACATGGGCCAGGAACCGCTGCCTGTATTGGGGGATGTTCCCGACGAGCCGATACATGATCGGGACCTTGGCGTAGGAGGTGCCTTCGAACACGCTTGCTGTGGTCGTGCTCATACACTCGTTGCCGTCATACTGGATCAGGTGGATCCGGCCCGTCTCCGGCTCATAGTAGAGACAGTAGTCGCTGCCCCACTTGAACACGTAGCTGTCATCGTCCTGGAACAGGATCTCGAACGCGCACAGCCACAGGGCCCGATCCACGTTGAGGACGTCCTCAATGGCATCGGGCAGTTGGGCCAAGGAGGTGTTGTTCAGCACGTTGCAGGTGTTGATGAGGCTGGCCCAGGGATCTGCCTGGTAGGTCTGCTTCAGCTCGTACACGGCCTGGTAGGCCGCGCTGTCCGTGCCCAGCCAGGTCAGGGCTGCCTGGCCGCTCGTCCTGCCCGGGACCCCGCCGCCTCCGATCTCGTTGACGACCACGGACCCCAGCGTCTGCACCCGCGGGTTCACGGGTGGCGTGGTCCCGCCTCCCCCTCCGGGTGGCGTGCCGCCCCCGCCCCCGCCCATGCCGCCCATGTTGCCCATGCCGTCCCCTCGCCACCGCGTGCCCTGACTGCTCGCGAACCACTCCCGGATGAAGTCTCCGTCGAGCTGCTGGACGTTGGCGTACACGCCCCAGTTCACGCCGTTGATCTCCAGGCGCACAAAGTTGGCCTTTGCACTGGGGGTGTGCTGGCGGCAGATGTTGGTGTACAGGACCTCCCGCATGAAGGTGGGGTCGTTCGTGCAGTTGATCAGGTTGAGCGAGTCGTACCCCATCAACTCCTGGCCTTCCACGGTCCAGTCGATGTCGATGTTGAAGGAGTTCTTGTCCCGGTTGGCCTGGTACGAGGTGTTGCCCCGATATCGCACGCCGACCCCCTCGTACGCCACCCCGTCCACGGTCAGCGTGGCGGGGATGTTCGTCTTGGAGGCCTTGTTGTTTCTGAGCAGGGTCTGCCAGTTGGTCTGGACGAACGTCAGTTGGATGGTCCGCAGCACGGTCTCGTCGTAGAAGTCCGCCCCGGCGGGATAGACCGGCTGGCACCACAGGGTCAGGACCACGATTAGCGCACACACCCTAGCTCGCATACTCCACCTCAGTCACGATCTTACGGCCCTGCAGGGACGCCGGCCATCCGGGCCTCGAACGGCCTGCTCCTATTATACAGCATGGGGACCGGAACCCGGAGCGGATATGGAGGTCTGCCCCCCCGAAACCACCGGCAGTCTGACCGTGAAGGTTGTGCCCTTGCCGGGTTCGCTCGTGAAGGAGATGGTGCCGTGATGGGCCTCCACGATGCTCCTGCAGATCGCCAATCCCAGGCCGCTGCCGCCGGCCTCCCTGGACCTGGCCTTGTCCGCGCGGAAGAACCGCTCAAACACATGGGCCTGGTCCTCCTGGCCCATGCCGATGCCCGTGTCCGCGACCTTCAGGACCGCCTCCGTTCCTTCCTCGGCAACCGATAGGGTGACCCGTCCTCCCTCCTTGTTGTACTGGATTGCGTTGACCAGGAGGTTCGTGATCAACTGCATCACACGGGTCCGGTCCGCCTCCAACACGACCTCGCCGAGGTCCTTGTCCAACGTCACGTTCCGCTCCTGTGCCCGCGACGCCACCAGGGCCAGGCACTCCTCGGCCGCGTCCCGCAGGTCGAACCGTTCCATCTTCAACTGCAGCCTGCCTGCATCCGCCCTGGCCAGCACCAGGAGGGCGTCCACGAGCGATCGGGTCCGCTTGGCAGCGCGGAGACAGGTCTCCAGGGACTGCCTGTACTCGGGCGCAGTCCGCTCCTTGGTCAGGGCCAGCTCCGCGTGGGAGTGGATCACCGCCAAGGGTGTCCTCAGCTCGTGCGAGGCGTCGGCCGTGAACCGGACCTGTCTCTGGAACGCGGCGTCCAGGCGCTCGAAGGTCTCGTTCAGCGTCTGGGCCAGGGAACCCAGCTCGCTCGCGGACTCCTCCACGGGGACCCGGCTGGACAGGTCCGAGCCCGAGATGGCCTTGGCCGTCCTGCTGATCTGCTCGATGGGCCGCAGGACCCGCCTGGACAGGAGCCAGCCTCCGGCCAGGCCGACGGCCATGACGGCCGCGCCTGCTCCCAGGAGCTGCCAGCAAAGGCGGCGGAGCGTTGCGGCCTCTGACAGCAGGGATTTGCCCACCAGCAGCCTCACGCCGAAGGGGCCCTGCAGGATGACTTCTCGCATCAGCCCACGCTGGCGGAACTCGGGGCTGCCCACCATGCCTGGGCCCATCCACGGAACGGCCGGGCCCGCCGGAGGGGGCACGCCCAGGTCCGGCGACGAGGCCCTGAGGACCTCACCCCTCAGACCCCACACGACGAAATACGGCTGGTCCTGCTCTCGCTGGCCGATCCGCCGCAGGGCATCCTCTCGGACCTGTGTCCACCACTCATCCAGAAACCGCGTTGCGGGATCGCCCATCGGCGGCCACTGGGGGTCAAAGGGCGGAGGCCCGGGAGGCCCGCCTGGTCCACGGCCCATGTCCATGTAGGGTCCCCTGCGGCGCATCCCCTCCGGGCCGATGGGTCCCCTGTTGTTGGCGTCCGGGGACCCAGGCCCCTCCCTGGGTGGGGATCTCCTCCCAGCTCGTCCGCCGTCCCCGAAGGGCTGGACCAGGGGACCGTTGGCCAACACCATCGCTGCCCCCTCCAGCTCGGCATCCACCCGGTTCCGCTGCTCCCTGCCCACCGCCAGGTAGAGGGTGGTGCCCAGTGTCGCCAGGGCCAGGGCCAGGATCGCTGCATGCCAGATCTGCAGAGTCCAGCGGATGGATCTAAGCACCTTCGTCCCTCCCGCCCTCGTCCAGGACATACCCCTGTCCCCGCCTGGTCGCGATGATGTCCTTGCCCAGCTTCTTGCGGACATTGGAGACGTGTACATCCACAAGGTTCGACAGGCTGTCGTCGTCCTCGTCGAAGAGGTGGTCGTAGAGCATGCTTCGAGTGACCAGCTCCCCTCTGTGCAGGGCCAGGTACTCCACTAAAGCATACTCGCGTGCAGTCAGGGCTACGGGCTGGCCCGCCTTGGATACGGACTTGCGGACCGTGTCGATCCGGACATCCCCGACCTCCACCACCGAGCTGGGCCTGCCCGCCGCGCGGCGGATGAGGGCGCGGAGCCGCGCAAACAGCTCCTGGAGCTCAAAGGGCTTGGTGAGGTAGTCGTCCGCGCCCTGGTCCAGGCCGCGGACGCGATCCCGCAGGGCATCCCTGGCCGTCAGCACCAGGACAGGCACGGAGTGGCCCCCGGCCCGCAGCTCCTTGAGCACGGTCCAGCCGTCGATCTTGGGGATCATCAGGTCCAGGACCAGGGCGTCGTACTCCCCGCCTTGGGCCTTGAACAGTCCGTCCTCTCCGTCGCTCGCCGTGTCGACCGCATAACCCGCCTCGCGAAGGGACTGGGCCAGCACAGAAAGAAGATCAGGTTCATCTTCTATAACGAGCACCCTCATGGGGCCCCCCGGGTCACTCTCGACCGATCTCGCGAAGGCACCACTGGATCAGGCGGCCTTCCTGTTCCGAGGCCGCCTTGGCCGAGGCCGCAGCGACCTGGTCCTTGGCCTCGGCGGCCGCAGGTCCCATATACCCCAGGGCCACGGTGGCACGCTCGCGCAGGACCATGTTAGCATCGGCCAGATTGGGCACAAGGATCTGGAGAGACTCGTCCGGTGCGGAGGCCAGGATCCGGTAGCCCCAGTCGGGCACGTCGCCTGCGGTGCCGTCCATGATCTTGCGGGCCAGCAGGCCGGCCGCAGGCCGCAGGCGATCGCCCAGTTCCTCCACATAGGCCTCCAGGATGGTGTCGAAGATCCCGCCTCCAGGCCCGCCGCCCATGGGCATGCCGAATCCCATCCCGCCGCCGCCGGCCTGCCATGGGAGGACCTTGTCCGACTCGATGGCCCATCGGGTGGCAGAGGGCAGCATGGGGTGCTTGATCGGCACCCTCTGCAGGGAGGGCAGGGCGTCGGATGCCACGGGTCCGAGCAGGGCCAGATAGATCATCATGTTGTAGGCGTCGATCTCCGCTGCAGTGGGCAGTGTGCGGATGATGAAATCCACGGCCGGGCGGGCCTCGGGCCCACCGATCTGCGACATCGCGCGCACAGCCGCCCATTGCACTGCGGCCTGGTCCGAGGCGAGCATCTTCACGAGCTGGCCGGGTACAGGCCTGGCCGCCGGACCGATCCTCCCCAGTGCATCGGCCGCGTCTATGGCCCACTGGGGGTCGTCCAGCAGGGGCACCACTGCAGGGGCCGCCTTGGCTGCGATCGGGCCGAGCGTGGCGATGGCCTGGAGTGCGGCGATCCTCACCCCCTCGTCCGGGTCTTTCAGAAGGGCCCCCATCCTTCCGACCAGAGGGGCCACTGATGCCCCATCCAAACCGCAGGCAAGGGCAGCATCGCGGCGGACCTCCGGCATGTCGCTGGCCAGCCCTGCCTCCAGGACCGCAACGGCCTTGGCGTTTGTACCGCCGATGACCAGCAGTGCGGAGGCCGCGCACAGCTGGGCCCCGGTCGAGGTGTCCTCCAGCAACCGCGCCAACGCATCGGTCGTAGACCTGGCCTTGGGTCCAAGGCTTCGCAGGTCGCAGGCCGCCTCAGCCCTGACCGCAGCGTCCTGGGACTTGAGCCTCTGCACCAGTGCAGGCAGGTCTTCCTCACCTACAGCGCCCTCTCCGACCACATAGGCCGGATTGGTGGCAATCGCCATCACCATGGGCGGCATCTGGAGATTCGCGCGGATCCTCTGCGGCCTGATCAGACCGGGCAGGCTGAACCGGTTCAGGGCCAGGTCAAAGCTGGCAGCCTCCTCTGCGTTGTGCGGCACGACCGTCAGGATTGCGTCCTTGCCAGCCAGCATGAGCTCGACACCCTCGGCCAGCCGGGACACAGGGCCGTAAAAGGCCAGCGGCAGGTCCGGCCGGTTCGTGCCCAGCCTCCATGGTCCGCCCTCGGAGGCCCGGGCCTGGTACCACCCCTGGCCCACGCACACCAGCGCGGTGTTCCGCGACACGAACAGGACCCCCCTTGCGCCGGGGCCGGCCCATTGCAGGATCAGGCGCGGGATCGCCCCGCCCTCTGCGAGCGCCACGTCGTGCACGATCCGGTCCGCGGCCACATCCCCCTTCAAGACGCGGACCGCCTTGAACACCACCAGGTGGTTTGTGCGGTCGAACTCCACGACCTCCAGCACCGCGATGCCCCTGGAATCCCCTATGATCTTCGAGAGCGTGGGGGCCATGTCGATGTAGGCATGCGCAGCGGGCGCAAGGCACAGGTGGGCCAGCGCAGCGGCCATGCCCAACAGGATGTATGCAAACGGCTTCTTCGAATGCAGCATGATGTCCTCCAGACTCTGTGTGCGGTCCGTATGGATGTCAGTCAAGGATACCCAGGCCGACCAGAACGGCCTCCTGGCTCGCGGTCAACAACTGGACCAGGTCCCTCTGCGCATCAGCCAGGTCGGCCCTGGCCTTGCCGCGTGCACTGCGAACCGCGGACTCCTTCTCCCGGATCTGCACGGGCGTGGCGTTGGGATCGGTCACGGCCGTCTGCAGGTCCGTCAGGGCCTGCATGACCTCCATGCTGGGCATGCTGAAGACCATGGACCCAGGGCCCGGGCCGAAGCCCCCAGGTCCTGGCCCACCCGGCCCGAACCCCTGCGGACCAGGGCCGAACCCGAACCCGTTTGGATCCATGCGACGCCTCCCGGACCTGCCCGGTCCAGGCCCGCCCGGCCCGAAGCCCTGCGGGCCAAGCCCAAACCCCTGCGGAGGTGGCCCAAACCCCTGGGGGGGCGGCCCAAACCCCTGGGGGGTCTGGGCTCGATTGGGATCAGACCCGCCTGGCCCAAGGCCCATGGGGCTGAATCCTGGGGGACCGAATCCCCCTGGCCCAGGACCTCCTATGCCGGGCCCGCCTCGGCCGAACCCGCCTTGCGAGAGCACTCCAGGCCCCTCAAGGCTGTCACTGCCGAACATCATCCCCCCAGGGAACGGGCCCCCGCCAAGCCCAGCGCGGCCGGCCTGGCCGGAGAACATGCCCATGATCGATGGGTCTATGCCGGCCTGGGCGCTGGCACGAGCGGCCATCACCTTCTGGACCTTGGGCCCGATCACCTTCCATTCCTCGTTGGTCGCATGGATGAGGGCCTGGACGTCAGTCAGGCCCTGGGACTGCCCCATGCCCGGGAACCCGCCGGGGAATGCCCCAGGTCCCCCTGGACCTGGAGGCATCTGGGCCAGCACGGCCACGGCCGCGATCGTCGCACAGGCGGTTCCGATCAGCAATGTCTTCTTCCTGAACACGTTAGGCTCCTTTCGGATGATCCGGTTCTTGTCGATTCCAGGGTCATCCTAATGAGGTCCACCTTAAGACATGATGAAGACCGCCGGGTGTGGTCCTGAGGCGCGGAAGGGCTTCTAGCCCGCATTTCACACGAGGCTTCGGACGGCCGAGGCCGAAGTGAGGCTGTGGACCCGACTTGTCGCGACCGGAGGGCCGACGCATGGGGCACAGACTGTTCTGAGCGCGGCATGCGGGCCGGACGCAAGGCTGCAGGTCCCGGTTGCCCGGAGGCGTACCCGCTGCGGTACGCTGAGGACAAACGGGGCCGAGAACGCAGCAGCCGGACAACAGGACCGCTCAGAACCGAAGGCTTGTGAGAAATGCGGGCTGGTTATGGGCATATGATCCGGGCGATGGGACAGCCTTCTCATTGCAGGCGAAAGCCAATCCAGATGAACATGTTGCCCACACTTACAGAGCGATGACGCTACAGATTAACCAACATATCATATCACATATTTGTCATGTAAAAATGGGGTGTATGTATGTAGTTGGTTTGAATTGAGACTGCATCGCGTATGCAAGGTCTGGTCGCTGAGATCGCGCGTGATCACACGAGCATCGATGAAGGCCCACGCAACATAGACACCGTCGTGATAGTAGAATCAGGAGTCATAGCATTAGAGAGTAAGACTTTGACATGCTAGTGATGTAAGAGTGAGTTGAATAGAAAATATAGAACTACTCGATCAAAAAGATGTTGACACTGTGAGTTGTGTTGTTACTATCCGTAGCACAGAATAAATAGGCAATCTGCATTCGCAGGTCAGGTGGTGTTCTAATGGCATTCTGACCTGATACTCTTTGTGACATTGAGAAGATAGGATCTCGAAATCGAATGGAAAGGGTTGGAAGATGAAGAGACTACTGGTGTTGACATTGATGGCTGTTGCATGCGCGTTGGTGGCGGCGCCGGCATCTGCCGCCATCGTCTATGAGCAGAACTTTGATTCCTTCAACCCGCTTGCCCCCGATTTCACGAGCGCGTACACGTACTATGATTACATCCCTGGCGCGCCGGACGATGAGTACGGCCCTCCTCTTGGTCTTTATGATGAGTCGACCTACGGCGTGGGGACTAATCCGGCTCTGTATCATGTATCCTGGGCGACCTTCGGAGATCATACGACGGGCACGAGCAACATGATGATCATCAACGGCTCTAAAGTAGCTGACGTCCAGATCTGGAGTGACACGGTGTCGGGGTTGACACCTGGGCAACAGTATTACCTGTCTGCATGGATGACGAGTGTCTATCCTCAGACAGGACAGAATCCCATTGCCCCGGCTGTACTCGCATTCAGCATCGATGGAGTCCAACTCGGCGTGGATATTACGCTGTCCGACCCTGTCGGGACCTGGA
>JAGOQT010000136.1 GCA_018007255.1 Phycisphaerae bacterium
GATCAGGACTGGAAAGGACTCGACGATGAAGACCCCCTCTCAGTGGATGCTCACCCTCACCGCGGTGGTGTGCCTCGGCTCTACGATTGCGCCCGCGGCGCCCAACCCCGCCCTGCCCCTGCTCAATGAGCCGGTCGACATCAGCGGCGACTTCCGGGACTTCTCGAACCTCTACTACATGGCGGACCGGGTGGTCCGGTTCGACCCTGCCACGGCCTCAGGCACGCTCCGCTGGCGCAGGGCCCAGTACCAGACCCGCCAGGCCTTCAACAACATGCTCGCGGTCATCCGGCCCGTGTCCGGCAACGAGTTTCCGGAGCGGGAGTACGAGGTGGACCCGTGCCTGCCCTTCTCCATCGAGTTCGTGTCGCCCCGCACGGTCCGCATCCGCGCGACCAGCGGACCGCAGCTCCGCAAAGACGAGCCGTCCCTGATGCTGGCCCAAGGCAAGGCCCCCAAGGACGACTCCTGGAGGTACGGCAAGGTGGAGGGCGGGCATCGGTACACCGGAGCCTGCGGCTCGGTCACGATCGTGGAGAACCCCTGGGCCGTCGAGATCCGGGATGCACAGGGCCGGCTGCTCACCAAGTCCTTTCATCACTCCGAAGGCAACATGACCTACACCCCCATCCTGCCGTTCTCCTTTGTGCGGCGGGCAGCGGACTACTCGCGGGGCATGTCCGCGGTCTTCTCCCTGTCCCCGGGCGAGCGGATCTTCGGGTGCGGCGAGTCCTTCACGGGCCTCGACAAGCGGGGTCAGCGGGTCGTGCTCTGGACCGACGACGGCAACGGGACCGAGAACCGGGAGATGTACAAGCCCATCCCCTTCTTCATGAGCAGCCTGGGCTACGGGATGTTCATGCACACCTCGTCGCCGATCACCTGCGACTTCGGGCGCTACCACGGCAGTGTCAACTCCCTGATGATCGGAGACGACGAGCTGGACCTGTTTGTGTTCCTGGGCACACCCAGGGAGATCCTGGACGCCTACACGGACCTGACCGGCAAGTCCCCTGTGCCGCCGCTCTGGTCGTTCGGCCTGTGGATGAGCCGGTGCACCTACTTCAGCGAGAAGCAGACCCGCGAGGTCGCGGCCAGGCTCCGCGAGAACCGCATCCCCTGCGACGTCCTCCACCTGGACACCGGCTGGTTCGAGACGGACTGGCGGTGCGACTACCAGTTCTCCAAGTCGCGTTTCCAGGACCCCCAGAAGATGATCGCGGACCTCAAGGCCGATGGATTCCGCATCTCGCTCTGGCAACTGCCGTACTTCGTGCCCAAGAACACCCTCTTCAATGAACTCATCGAGAAGGGCCTGGTCGTGCGCGACCCCAAGGGCAACCTGCCCTACGAGGACGCGGTCCTGGACCTGTCCAACCCGGCCGCGGTTGGCTGGTATCAGGACAAGCTGGCCGGCCTGCTCCGCATGGGCGTGGGCGCGATCAAGGTGGACTTCGGGGAGGCCGCCCCGCACGCCGGCCTGTACGCCTCGGGCAGGACCGGCTTCTACGAACACAACCTCTACCCGCTCCGGTACAACAAGGCGGTCGCAGAGGTCACCCAGCGGGTCACGGGCGAGGACATCATCTGGGCCCGATCCGCGTGGGCCGGCAGCCAGCGCTACCCCCTGCACTGGGGCGGGGACTCGGAGAGTACCAACGGCGGCATGGCCGCCCAGATCCGGGGCGGCCTGTCCTTTGGCCTGTGCGGGTTCTCGTTCTGGAGCCACGACGTGGGCGGGTTCATCTCGCGGGCCTCGGACGACCTCTACCTCCGGTGGCTGGCCTTCGGGGTCCTGACCTCGCACACCCGCTGCCACGGCACCTCGCCCAAGGAGCCGTGGGAGTACGGCCAGGCCGTCATGGACCGGTTCCGCACCATCGTGGAGCTCAAGTACAGGCTCATGCCCTACATCTACGCACAGGCCAAGGACTCCTCGCAGCGGGGCCTGCCCATGCTCCGCGCCCTGTTCCTGGAATACCCCGAGGATCCGGGCTCATGGCGGGTGGACGACGAGTACCTGTTCGGCTCCAGCATCCTGGTCGCCCCCCTGCTCGAGGACAGGGCCACGGCCCGTGACGTGTACCTGCCGTCCGGAACCTGGATCGACTACCAGACCGGCAAGACATTCACAGGCGGCTGGAACCGGATCGAGGCAGGCCCGATCCCGGTCGTGATGCTCGTGAAGGAGGGCACGGTCCTTGCGCACATAGGCCTGGCCCAGTCCACAAAGGCAATGGACTGGTCGAGGCTGGACCTGGTGCCGTTTGCCAAGGATACACAGGAGGCCAAGGGCCTGGTCTGCCTGCCTGCAGACAACAGGCTCGTGGAGGTCACACTGACCAGGAAGGACGGGGCCTGGCGCGTGGCCACAGACCCCCTGGCAGGGAAGGTCACCTTCAAGGTGAGGATGAACTCGGAGCCCTGATGTCTGTCCGCGAAACCCTCGAGCGTGCGATAGGGCCAGACCGCCAGACCGCGCGCTCGCAGCCCCTAAAACCTAAAACCTAAAACCTAAAGCCTGATTGTGAGTCATGATGCACAGAGCCATCGCCATCACCGCGGTCTTCCTGGGCGGGTTTGCAGTCATGGTCCTGGAGATCATCGGCGCCAGATACCTGGGCAAGGACTTCGGCGGGTCCTTCTACGTGTGGATCAGCCAGATCGGCGTGATCCTGGTCGCCCTGTCCGCGGGCTACTACCTGGGCGGGGCCCTGGCGGACCGGTTCCAGAGGGCCGCGTTCCTAGGCTGGCTCCTGGTCCCGACCGCCCTGTTCGTGTGCCTGATCCCCGATTTCGCAGGCCAGGTCCTGGACTGGATCGTCATGCGCCACCCCATGGATCGGCCCATCCCAGCGATCTGGCAGAAACTGGACCCAGCCCTGGGCAGCGGACTGATCTTCCTGCTGCCCTGCCTTGTCCTGGCCATGCTCTCGCCCTACATGATCCGTCTGGCTGCAGGCAACCTGGCCCAGGTGGGCCGGGTCAGCGGCCTGATCTACGCAGCCAGCACAGTGGGTAGCATCGCGGGGGTATTCATCTCAGGCTACATCCTGATCGACCACATGGCCCTGTCCCAGATCTTCCGCGTCACGGGCGGACTGATCCTGGTCCTCGCGCTCCTGTGCCTGGCCATGGACCGTTGGTGGAGGGAGACTCCGGGGAGCATGGCCAGCGGTAAGGTCATGCACACGTGAAGCAGGAGCGGGTTACGGGCGTACAGAGACGATGCCAGTGAGGTCATGTTGGGGGATGTCAACAATCACAGCTTGACGCCTTTCACCCCTTTGCCGCCTGGTCTGAGAAGCCTGCCCCCACAAGCCAAGAGCAGTTCGGGAAGGCCCTCACTGGAATCTGGACAAGGCCAGAATCCCCGCATATCATCCAGGCCCATGCGACGCACAGAGAGACAGCACCGGAAGAGGCGTGCGCCGTTCTGGACACTTGGGCTGTGTCTCCTGCTGGGTCTCAGTGGTCTCTGGATGCGGATCAGCGTGGCAACACCCAAGGTCGTTTGGGGGGGACCATCGCTCACCGTATCCGAGCGAGACCATTTCCTTGCCCGACTGGGGGAGGTCGTACATCTTTGGCAGACGTCCAATCCGCCGGGATCCAAAGCCCCGCAGCAGCCCTCCCTTCTGGGGATCGATCTGGAAAGAGGACATATCTGGTTGGAGCAAGACAGACAACCCGTGCCCGAAGCTTGGGTGGCACTCCCCAAAGGTGTTGATTGGCAACTCTATCATTGTCATTCCTCGGGGGCCACAGAAGCATTGCCCTGTTTCACTGTCTTACGTGCCCTGCCCGACGCGTTCAATCCATCACATCACGAGAGAGTACACCTCGTGGGCCGAAGCAATGACCAAGTGTGCGCCTATTGGCTGTTGTCTTCGGTTTGGGACAACAGTTCCTTTGGCGAACGCCACCAGTTCGGTCCGAGTGATCTTCCAAGACTCCCCCCGGAAGCTCGTCAGGCCCATCCAGACAGACCGAGCGTTGTGGTTGACGATCCGAACTTGCGGTCCGAGATGCAATGGCGTTCCGCCCGTTTTGCGGAATGGCAGAACACGGTCACAGATTTCTCCGTCCTGCCGCCGTTGTTCAGACCATACCAACAGTGGCGGTCATCTCAGGCACCCCTCTTTCGGGCGGTGGAGGAGCACCTGGCACACAAAGGATACCGCCTCCACTGGATGCGCGCGAAGGCGGGACCATGCTACGACCGTGGCAACATCGGGGCGATGCTGCAGACTGCGGGTCGGCCTTCCCCCTGGCGGGCCATCCTGCGTAGGTTGGGTATGGATCGACCAATGGGCCATATGGCATTCTTTGAAGTCGAGAAGCACGAAGGCGTCTGGCAGTGCTTTCAAGTAGACCTTGTCCGCGGAAGACCCTTGTTCTCCATCCCGGTGCCGAAGATCTACCCAGAAGACCCCGGATCTACGCTTGCGAGTCCTGCTGTCGCACTGCCTGAGCCACAATGGGGGCGCACACCTTGGGTACATACAACAGAGAATGGAGTGACCTTTCAGATCGTCGGCATCTGTCTCGATAACGGTCACACCTGGTGGTTGCCCGATGGAACCCCCCCGGCCTTCTGGCCGGGTCATCTCAGCCGGAAGCTGGGAGCGGGAACGCCGTTCGAGTCCGTCAATGACGACCTGATTGAAATGGCCTATTCACACCACTATGACATCCCCAGAGGGGAACGTCTGCTGGTGATGTGGACGAGTGCTTCTCGATTGCAGAATTCGAATCATGACATGCACAACACCTTCGGCCAATGGCAGTCTGATGGCCCGATGGATTGCCTGGATCCGTTAACGGACCAGGAGGGCCATCGAGTCAACCCGGGCCGGTACATTGTCCTGCGGTTGCATCCAGACCACCCCGGCATCACGATCGACCGTATCGTGAGACTGTATTGCCTCTCCAAACCGAACGGCGCCCTTGGCCGTCCAAGCCCCAAACGGGTCCATCCGATCGCAGAAGAGAACGGCGTCTCCCTCGTCATTCATTTGAAGAACATCTCGCTGAATATCGGGCAGAGAACCGACTTCAGCATGGAAGTAACCGAGGGGGACGGGGACGGTTCACCGTCTCCCCGGATCGTGGTCTCTCCGTAGGACAACACGAAAGGGGACAGATAGGGTCAGAGCTGAATGGCACTTCGGGGACACCCTAGAATGGCGGTCTCCGGATTTCCCCAGGCAGACCAGGCCATTCGCCATCTGGAGCAGGCGTTTCGGGTCGCCGACGCCGCCGGAAGCCGGAAGCGGGCCCAGCAGATCGCCGAACGGATCGAAGCTCTCCGCCAACATCCTCGCTTGAAGAACTAACCCGATCCTGGTAGATAGTGGGCGGACGCCGATTCGTTGTGGTCGGTGGACCTCAGAAAGGTCTTCGACATGGGAGGATCGTCCCGAATCATGTTCACTTCGCGCATACAGGGTTTCGTTCTACTGTCGTTGGTCTGCACCTCGCCTCTCCACGCCGCCAATCCGATCCTGCGAGGCGCCGACCCCCATGCGATTGTGCTGGGCGATACGGTCTGGATCTACCCCACGTGGAGCAATCGCGGTGGGGAACGCTTTTTCGCCTTCTCCTCGACGGACCTGGTGGATTGGCAGCGCCACGGCCCGGTGCTTGATTTCAAGGACGTGACCTGGATCGGCGACGACGGCCAGACGCGGCACAACGCTTGGGCGCCGGCCGTGGTGATCCGCGATGGGAAGTACTATTTCTACTATTCCGTCGGGCCGCAGAACCCGACGCCTTCGCGGATCGGGGTCGCGGTCGGCGATTCGCCGGCGGGTCCATTCCAGGATTCCGGCAAGCCCCTGGTGACGGGCGGCGACGGTTTCGAGGCGATCGACCCGATGGCATTCACCGACCCCAAGTCGGGAAGGACCTATTTGTACGCGGGCGGCAGCGCGGGGGCGACGCTGCGCGTCTTCGAACTGAATCCGGACCTGACGAGCATTGCGCGTGAGATTCCCGTCGCGACTCCGGCGCAGTTCACCGAGGGCGTCTTCATGCACTATCGCGACGGGCGCTACTATCTCTCCTACAGCCACGGCAGTTGGCGACACTCATCCTACTCCGTCCACTACGCCACCGCCGACTCGCCCACAGGGCCCTGGACCTATCGCGGCGCGATCCTCACCAGTGACGCGACCCACAAAGGGCCGGGACATCACTCCTTCCTCTGCGGCCCGGCCGCGGACCAGTGGCGGATCGTCTATCATCGCTGGGAGAACCAAACGGGCGACGGCCCTTATCGCGGCTCGCGGCAGATCTGCATCGACAAGGTCGAGTACGACGCCGGCCGACTCATCCGCCCGATCGCAATGACCGGGCAAGAGGTGGAGCGAGCGGCCGGAACGTTCACCAATCCGATCAATCCCGGCCCGGACCCGTGGATGGCGTACTATCGGGGCAACTACTACCTCACCACCACGCAGGGCAACTGCATCAGAATGTGGAAGGCGCCGACGCTGGGGCAACTGAAGACCGCTCCCGGCGTCGTGGTCTGGCGGGACGACGACCCCAGTCGCTCGCATGGCGTCTGGGCGCCCGAGTTCCACTTCATCCAGGGACGCTGGTACCTGTACTACACCGCGATGGCGGCCACCAGGGTGGACTCGACCCATCGCATGTACGTGCTGGAGAGCGAAGGAACCGATCCCCTCGGCCCGTACCATTACAAGGGCCGGCTCTTCGATCCGACCAATGACTTCTACGCCATCGACGGCTCGGTCTTCCGGCACCCCGGCGACGGAGCCTGGTACTTTCTCTGGGCCGCGCAGCCGGGCCACCGCATCCGCATCGCGAAGATGGCCAATCCCTGGACTCTGGAGGGCCGCAGCGTGCAGTTGGAGGCGTCGGGTTTCGGGTGCCAGGAGGTTCGTGAAGGGCCCGTCGTGCTGCATCGCAACGGCCGGCTCTTTCTGACCTATTCGGCCTGCGACACCGGCAAGCCCGACTACAAGATCGGCATGCTCGCCGCCGACCAATTCGCGGATGTCATGGATCCCAATTCGTGGGAGCAGCATCCTGAGCCGGTCTTCGAACGAAATGACGAGGCGGGCGTGTTCGGGCCCGGTCACCACGGTTTCTTCCAGTCGCCCGACGGAACGGAAGACTGGATCGTGTATCACGGCAAGACCTCGTCGCAGTACACCTACGCCGGACGCACCACGCGGGCCCAGAAGTTCACCTGGAACGCCGACGGCACACCCAATTTCGGCAAGCCTCTCCCGCTGGACACGGTCTTGGCGGAGCCTTCGAGGGACAAGAAGGAGGCGCCGGCCGGCGTGACTTTGGAGTATGAGAATCCCGTCTGGGATGGCTACCTGGCCGATCCGCAGGTCCTCAAGACCGGTGGCGAGTACTACGCCTACGGGACCGGTCCCGAGCACCAGGGCCGTCAGTTCCCCGTGCTTCACTCGAAGGACTTCGCGCACTGGCAGTTCGTGGGCAACGCGCTGGAGACGTTGGCGGACCCGAAGGTGAAGGCCTACTGGGCGCCGGAGGTCGCGGAGAAGGACGGCAGGTTCTATCTGTACTACGCCGGCGAGTACCAGATGCGCGTGGCGGTCGCGAACCATCCGGCCGGTCCGTTCAAGGACGCCGGACGCATTCTGTTCCCGGACGAGCCCTTCTCCATCGACGGCCATCCCCGCCGCGATCCGAGGAGCGGCAAGTGGTATCTGTTCTTCGCGAAGGATTTTCTCGACCAGCGAGTGGGCACGGCTTTGGCGGTGGCGGAACTCTCCGAGGACATGACGTCGACGGTCGGTCCGGTGAAGACCGTTCTACGGGCCGTCGGCGACTGGCAGATCTACGAGCGCAACCGCACGATGTACGGCCGCGTCTTCGACGCGTGGCATACGGTCGAGGCCCCCTTCGTGGTCCTGCACGAAGGCCGATACCATTGCTTCTACTCCGGCGGCAACTGGCAAACGCCGGGTTACGGCGTGGGCTGCGCGGTCTCGGATCAGGTGATGGGACCCTACCAGGACGATGCCGACCTCGAAGGCGCCAGCGTGCTCAAGAGCATCCCAGGCAAGCTGATCGGACCGGGGCACAACAGCGTGGTTCTCGGCCCCGACGATCGGACCTGGTTCATCGTCTATCATTCGTGGAATCCGGAGCGAACCAGGCGTCAAATGTGCCTGGACCCGATCGAATGGACGCCGCAAGGCCCCCGGCCGGTAGATCCCTCGCGAGGCAAACGCGTGGTCCATCTGCCGCTCGGCGCGCGGGAGGTCAGATGAACAAACGCAGCATACTCGCGATCCTTGCCCTGTCGTCCATGGCGATGGGGGGGCCGGCCGAAGAGCCGAAGATGTACTACACGGACACGTCCCACGGCCGGTCGCTCCGAAAATCCGGGGACAGCATAGAATGGCGGTCCGTTAAGCGGCCTGTCTGGCCTTCCTTTGAGCTCGAGTCACTCGCAGTGACGGGTAGTGTTTGGGGGTATTCCGGGGTATTCCGGGGACACCATACAGACTAATCGCAGACAGACAGCGGTCACGTGTCCGCCATTGCCTTCCGCGGACGACCGGGCTTGCCGGGCCTCACCTCGCGGCCGATCAGTCGCACCACCTTATGATCGTGTTTGAAGCCTTCATTCTCAGCTGACAGGGCAATTGGCGTCAATCTCCGTTTGCTGGTTCTGACCTCCCGGATTTCCCAGATGATCCGTTCAATTCTATGTAGCGCCCTCCGCGTTCAGGCCGTAGAATAGGGCCGATTCTCACACTCCATCAGTGAATGAGGGGAACACCCTATGGGTGAGACACGTCAGGAGGCTTTGCGGGTCGGTCTTGACCCTGTGATCAAGTTGGAATTCCATGGAGGTCAGCTCGGATGCCGGTCTCTTCTCCTTTCGTGATCTCGACGAGGCAGCTCAATTGACCGAGTCTGGTGCCGCTGAACTATTCGACTTTCGCACCGGCAGCAATATCCGCCATGCGATGACGGCCTTGCTGCGTCAGTCTATCTACAGCCGCCTGGCCGGATATGAGGATATCAACGATGCCGAACGGCTGAGGGCCGATCCGGTCATGCGTCACGTCGTCGGAGGGCGGGCCGTGGATCGGGACGCTGCCTCCACCAGCCAAGTGGCCCGCTTTGAGACCGACGTGCTGTGCCACCCGGACAACCTCGATGCGCTCATGGCCATGTCCGGTCAATGGGTAGACCGGATTCGCCAGCGCCGACCCACGGACAGGCTGATCCTCGACATGGACAGTTCGGTCAGCCCGACGTACGGCGAGCAGGAAGGCACGGCCTACAACGGCCATTTCGGGTGCGAGTGCTACCACCCCCTGTTCCTGTTCAACCAAGATGGTGACCTGGAGCGAGCGCTGCTGCGCAGTGGGAATGTCGCCAGCGCCGACGACTGGCTAGCGGTGCTGGAGCCAGTGATTGCCCGCTACCGCAACCTGGGCATCCCCAAGTACTTCCGGGGCGATGCGGCGTTCGCCCTCCCAGAGTTGTACGCACTCCTCGAAGGCGAGACCTACGGGTATGCGATTCGGCTGAAGTCGAATGCCGTGCTGGAGCGGCAAATCGAGCACTTGCTAACACGTCCGGTAGGTCGGCCGCCGAAACAGCCGCAACGAGTCTATCACAGCTCCGTGTATCGGGCCGAGTCCTGGGATCGTGCACGCCGCGTGGTGGCCAAGATCGAATGGCATCCGGGCGAGTTGTTCCCCCAGGTGGGGTTCATTGTGACGAACCTCACGGGCAGCCCCAAATCCGTGGTCCGTTTTCTACAACCAGCGTGGGACCGCCGAGCAGTGGATCAAAGAAGGCAAATGCGCCGTGCGCTGGACCCGCCTGTCCTGTCACAGCTTCGAGGCCAACCAGGTTCGCCTGCAACTGCACGTCCTGGCCTACAACCTCGGCAACTTCCTCAGGCGATTGGCCCTGCCGCCAGCCGTGAAACACTGGACTCTCACAACGCTACGAGACAAGCTGGTCAAGATCGGCTGCAAGATCGTGTACCACGCTCGATATGTGACGTTCCAGTTGGCGGAAGT
>JAGOQT010000137.1 GCA_018007255.1 Phycisphaerae bacterium
AGTTGGGCCCGCTTGATGGCCACGTCCCGGGCGTGGTATCTGGGGACGGTATCCTGCTTGAAACTCGGCTCGTGCTCCTCGTCCACGACCACCAGGCCCAGTCTCGGCAGGGGCGCGAAGATCGCGGATCTGGCCCCGATGACCACCCGGGCCTGGCCCGAACGGATCCGCTGCCACTGGAGGTTGCGCTGGGGGCCCGTCAGGCCGGAGTGGAGGACCGCCAGATCCTGGAATCGCCGGCTGAACCGCTGGACCATCTGAGTCGTCAGGGCAATCTCCGGCACCAGCACGATGCCGCCCCGACCCCGCTCGAGGACCCTGCGAAGGGCCTGGATGTAGACCTCCGTCTTGCCGCTGTCGGTGACGCCGTGCAGGAGGGTGACTGCAAACCGCCCGGCCTCGAGCTGGCCGGTGACGTGGTCCAAGGCCTTCTGCTGATCGGCGTTCAACGGGAGGTCCGGGTCAAGAGAGCCGGTCACCGGATCCCGGCCCGGGATCGGGCGGGAGGTCAGCGAACTTCGCAGGATGACCCGAACGACCTGGCGGGAGGCGAGCTGCTTCAGGGGCGCTGTCGTGCAGCCGATCCGTTTCAGGACCTCGCGCACAGGCGAAGCGGAGCCCTCGTCCACGGCCTGCAGGTCTTGCAGAAGGGCCACAATCCGGGCCTGCTTGGAACCCTTGACCCCTTGGGCGGCACCTGGATCCCGAGCCAGCAGGTACACGTGTCGGTCTCCCTTGACCCCTGCGGACCGCTTGACCGGCCCAGGCACCATAGCGGACAGGACTTGGCCCAGGGGACACACGTAGTAGGCGCTGATCCAGCGGGCCAACTCCATCAGGTGCGCGTCCAGAAGGGGTTCGTCGTCCAGGACCACGGAGATGGCCCTGAGCCGGATGGGCCTGCCCCTAACCGAGGCCGTCGCGCCCGCATCGCCCTTGGGGGCTATGCCCACGCAGAAACCGACTTCCGCTCGATTGCCCCGGCCGAAAGGGGCACCCACGCGTTGTCCGACCTGCACGGGCCAGAGCGGGTCCGGCACGCAGTAGCTGAAGAGGGTGTCCACCCCCGATTCGAATGCGACCTCGATGACGTGGGATGCGGCGGCCGCCTGGTCCTCGAAGGGCTCATCAAACAGGGAGCCTGATTCCCGGTCTCGATCCATGGGGCGACTGCTCACAACCCGAAGTGCCGTGCAGCCAAGTTCTGGATGTGGTCTCCGATGGCCAGGCAGGCCGTGGCGGCAGGGGACGGTGCGTTCAAGACGTGGAGGCTGTGCCGTCCCTGCTCCACGACGAAGTCGTCCACGGGCCTGCCGTCTCGGCCTACGGCCTGGGCCCGGATCCCGGCCCCGCCGGGCCGGATGTCCGCAGGCCCCAGGCAGGGGAACATCCTCTTCACCTGTCGCAGGAAGAGCGTCTTGGAGAAGGCTCGGCTGTATTCGGCCAGGCCGTACCGCCAGTTCCGGAGAAAGAGCTTCCAGGTCCCGCCAAAGGCCAGTGACTCCCGCGTGTCCTTCCAGTTGAAGGCCGTGCGGGTATACCCTTCCCGCTGGAAGGAGAAGACGGCGTTGGGTCCGCACTCGACCGAACCGTCCAGCTTGCGGGTCAAGTGGACGCTAAGGAAGGGGAAGGCAGGGTCCGGGACCGGGTAGACCAACCCCCTGATCTGCTCCGCCCGTTCGGGCGACAGTTCGTGGTAGTCTCCTCGAAACGGGATGATCCGCATCCTGGCCTGTACGCCGTCCATGGCTGCCACGTGGTCGCTGTGCAGGCCCGCGCAGTTGATGACGAACCGTGTGGTGAAGGCCTCGTGCCGGGTGAGCACCCGGGTGTAGAAGTCGTGCCGGTCCAGGCCGACCACCTCCCGATCCGTCAGGACGCGATTGCCGTGGTGCTGCGACTGGGCCAGATCCGCCAACACCTGGGCGACCTTCGCGAAGTCGATGATGCCGGTGCAGGGCACGTGGATGCCGGCCAGTCCACGGCACCCCGGCTCGATCTGGCGAATCTGCTCAGGATCGATCTTTCGTATGCCTTCGACCCCATTCTTGATGCCGTACTGCCAGATCGTCTCCAGGCGTGCGCGTTCCCGCGGCCGCGTGGACAGGATGACCTTCCCGCAGATGTCCAACGGTATCCCGTGCTGACGGGCGAACTGCACCAGCTCGGCTCGGCCCTGGACACAGGTCCTGGCCTTGACCGAACCGGGCTTGTAGTAGATCCCTGAGTGGATCACCCCGGAGTTGTGGCCGGTCTGATGACGGGCCAGAGCCGCCTCCTTCTCGAGGACTGCGATGTGGATTTGAGGAAAACGAACAGTGAGCTTGTAGGCCGTGGCCAGACCCACAATGCCGCCGCCTATGATGATTACGTCAAAGTCAACCTTGGCGCCCATATCGTCCGCTGTCCCTGGTCCTGAGCCGGAGGGGCCCGGCGAGGCCACGGCATTATACCTCAGCAGGGGTCTCTGCAATACCCGTATCTTGCAGCGGGCGATCTGAGGGGTTTGGATTCATGTTCTGAGGACCCTGTGTCGATCTTATAGGAAGAAGGGTATGGTTTCACCGATACGGGTTCTCGGACGTTCAGCAGCGGTCTCCGATGAAGACGAACCAAGACAAGAAGATACGTGGTACGGGGGGGCTGGGGCCACTGCTGGCGGCCCTTGCCCTGGTGGGCGGTTGCACGGGCCCGGGGTTTGCGCCAGCGATTGCCCCTCGCGTGGTCGCAGAGGGTCCGGCCGCGTCCGTGGTCCTGCCAGGACAGTACCGGATCGTCGGTCGATCGGTCGAGGGCCGGCCGATCCTGATCCGCGTGGTCGGCGAGGGCAAGGAGGTCACGTTCATCCTGGCCGGGATCCACGGCGACGAGCGTGCCGGGACCTCCCTGGTGAGGCGGCTGGCGGGGTATCTGGACGATCACTCGGATCGGGTCCGGGACAAGACGATCCTGCTCCTGCCCTTGGCCAATCCCGATGCCCGGGCCAAAGAGACCCGCGAAAACGCCAGAAGCGTGGACGTGAACCGCAACTTCCCTGCGGACAATCGCGTGGCTGCCCCGCAGTCGGGCCCCTGGGCCCTGTCCGAGCCCGAGAGCAGGGCGATCTACCGCATCCTGCGTGAGTACAGACCAGAACGGGTGGTGAGCCTGCATCAGCCTCTCGGCTGTGTGGACTATGACGGGCCGGCCGAGGAACTGGCCGGCCGGATGTCCGGGGCGTGTGGCTTGCCGGTCAGACAACTGGGCGCCCGTCCCGGGTCCCTGGGGTCCTACCTTTCCCAGGTCCGGGGTGTGCCGATCATCACGCTGGAGCTGCTCGAAAGCGATTCGGGTCTGAGCGAGGACGAGCTGTGGAGCCGTTACGGTGCGGCTCTGCTCGTGGCCGTGGAGTAGCGTAGGGGGGCGGCGCAATGGGCCGGTTCGCTGTGTTCTCGAGACGATGGGGCCGGTCGATCATGGCGGGAGCGGTCCTGGCAGGACCCGCCACAGGTCTGTGCACGGGCCTGGACCGGGCCTCCTCGTTCGAGTTTGGGGCAGGGGTCTCGCATTTCGAGTACAAGGAGCCGGGCCTCATGACGGAGAAGGGGCCGTTTGTGGAGCTGTACCTGGCCTACACCCATCCACGTCCTGATGAGGGCGCAGTGGAGGGTCTCTGGTTTCGAGCCGAGTTCATGGCCGGGTTCGGGCAGGTGGACTATGACGGGCACCTCATGGACGGAACACCCTACTCCTTCACCGGCACGGACTCCATGCGGATCGAACCCAGGCTCCTGCTGGGCAGGGCCGTCGATTACGCGGGGGTCCGCGTGAGCCCCTATGTGGGGATCGGGTATCGCCGCCTGGACAACGCCCAGTCCGGCGATCCGGCCGGTTATGATCGGCTGTCCCAGTATCTCTACAGCCCGATCGGGCTCCAGACGCGGGCCTCTCTGAAGGGCTCCTGGCGGATCGGCGGAACCCTGGAGTACGACCTCTTCTGGATCGGCCGGCAGGAGAGTGGGCTCGTCGATCCCCCCATTCAAAACGACCAACGAAGCGGGTACGGACTGCGGGCCTCCATCCAGTTCACGCGACGGCAGGACGCATCGGAGCTGGTCTTCGAGCCCTATGTGGTGTACTGGGATATCCGGACCTCGGAGGTGGAGTACGGGCCGGACCACACAGGCTACGTGGAGCCTGCGAACCACTGCACCGAGGTGGGCCTGAGGGTCCGCATCCGGTTCTGACCCGTCTAGTCGAATGCCGCGGACCGGCCCGGGGACTGGATGTGGGCCTGCACCTCGGCCAGGTGACGGGCGTCCGTCCGATCCGTGGACAGGGGGGGCAGATCTGCGAAGTCAAAGAAGTCGGCGGCCGCAGTCTCGTCGCTGCCCCTGGGCTGGCCGCCCAGGATCTGGCACAAGAACACGATCTTGTAGGCGTGGTAGCACTCCAGGGGCCTCGGACCCCGGTTGGCGTCGAACACGCCGATGACCTTGACAGGCCGGACTTCGAGCCCGCTTTCCTCCAGGACCTCCCGGGCGACCATCTCCGAGGGCAGATCCCCCACATCGGCCCAGCCCCCGGGCATGCACCATTTCTGGTCCCGCCGTTCCTGCACCAGGAGGATCTTGCCGTCGCGGATCACTGCGCCTCGCACATCGACCTTGACGGTGGCGTACCCCGGTTGCACGCTGAATCCCTGCAGGACCTCAGACTTGGGCAAGGACGTGCAGGCGGCCAGGACCTCTGCAGCGATCTCCATCAGCCTGTGGTATCGCTGCGTATCGTAGGGTGTCTGGGAGAAGGCCAGCCCTGTCTGGCTGATGGCCTGCAACTCCCTGACCCACTCCAGCCAGTTGGGACAACCGTCTTGGGGCATTCTGATCCTCCCGACTTCAACAGCCGATATTCCCTGTTGATAGCCTATGTCGGCATCCGTCCGGGGATTCTTTGGCTTTTATGCGTAGAAGGGCGTCGGGAAGAGGTTGCCGCACAGTGGACTTGGTGCGCCGTGACGGTATAGTAGCCGGGGGTGATACGGGTCATGTTCAGCCCATGGCCGCAGGGGGCGCAGCCGGGCGGGGTCCGAGAGTGGAGACGAATGGCCGTGATCAGGGATCGTGCACAACTCAAGGGGGATCCGCAGACACGGATCGGGCCGGGCCCGGGTGTGCCAGGTACGCCAGGGGACCGGGGGGACAACTGGGTTGGCCTGCTCGCGGGCAGACTCCTGGTTGCCCAGTGCAGCATCGGGCAGGCCAAGGCCGGGGCGATTCTGGCGATCGGCGATGGAACCCGACTTGACGTGGTTGCGGTCTGCCCCGCCCCCACGGCCGGCTCGGACCTGACCCCATGGCTGGCCCGGTCTGAGCAGGCAGCCGGCCAGATCCTCGCTGACCCATCCAAACGCACGGGCCCCTGGCAGACCCTGCTCCCTGCGGAGCCCGGCCGAGGATCCACGCTCCTGCTCTCTCTGGACCTGCCCCAGGTCGGGCGATTTGTAGAGGCCTTTGCCGTGCAGGCGGCCAGCCCCCAGGAGGTCCAGGCCCTTCAGAATCGCCTGGTCCAGGCGGCCAGGCTGGTGGAGACCTACGACCAACAGGTCTCGGCCCGCGGGCCTGCCCAGAGGCTCCAGATGATCAAGCCTGCCCTGGAGGTCTTGTCCGCGATCCAGAAGCAGCCGAGGTTCCTGGGCATGGCCATGGCCCTGTGCAACCAGATCGGCGCGCAGTGGTCGTGCGAGCGGGTCAGTCTTGGGGTGCTCAAGGGTCGGATGATCCACCTGAAGGCCACGAGCCACGCCGAGCACGTGAGTCGCAAGAGCCGGGTCATCCAGGACCTGGAGGCCGCTATGGAGGAGTGCCTGGACCAGGATGTCGAGGTGGCGGTTCCCGCGGATCCACAGGCCACCACCGTGAGCCGGGCTGCAGGCGAGCTGTGCTCCCGGCACGGGTCCAAGGCGGTCCTGGCCATCCCCCTGAGGTCCGGCGCGGGGCCCAAGGCCGTGGTCCTGCTGGAGCGCCCCGCGCCGTTTGACGAACAGAGCGTGGGCGCGATCCGACTGACCGGTGACGTGTGCGCGCCGGCCCTGTTGCATCTGCACGAACAGGATCGCTGGTTTGGGGCCCGGTGGGCGAGCCGGCTTCGGCGTGGTGTGGCCGTGTTGATCGGGGCCCAGCACACGTGGACCAAGCTCCTGGTCCTGGCGATGGCCGGACTGATCCTGTTCGTGACCTTCGGCAAGGGCACGTACAAGGTGCAGGCGCCGTTTGTCGTGGAGGCCACGGTTCGGCAGAGCCTGTGTGCGCCCTTTGACGGGTACATCAAGGACGTGGCCGTGGAGGTGGGGGACAGGGTGCAGGCGGGCCAGACGGTCCTGGCGGAACTGGACACCGCGGAACTGAAGCTCCAGTTGGCCGCGGCCAAGGCCGAGCATGCGGGGTACATCAAACAGCGAGACGGCTTCAGGCGGGACAGGGAGGAAGGCAAGGCCCAGATTGCGGAGGCGGACGCGAACAAGGTCGAGGCCCAGATCGAGCTGCTCGCGTACACCCTCGAGCGGGCCCGGTTGGTCAGCCCCGTGGAAGGGACGATCGTGAGCGGCGAGCTCAAGAGACAGATCGGTGCGCCGGTCAAGACCGGCCAGGTCCTCTTCGAGGTGACGCCCTTGGAGTCGCTCCGCGCGGAACTCATGGCCCCCGAGGACCAGGTCCTGGACCTGGCGGTAGGGCAGAAGGGGGCCCTGGCCACGGCCTCGTACCCGGACCAGAGGATCCCGTTTGTCGTGGAGCGGATCAACCCTGTAGCCGAGGTCGTCAACGGCCAGAACGTCTTCAAGGTCCGGGCCCGCCTCGAGGAGTCCCGTGAGTGGATGCGCCCGGGCATGGAAGGCGTGGCGAAGGTCTCTGTGGACCGTCGCCCGTACCTGCGGATCTGGACCCGAAAGCTTGTCAATTGGGTCAGGATGAAGCTGTGGCTGTGACGACCGCGGCGGATGGCCCGTTGTCCAAGGACTGCTGATGGCGCTGGAGCGTCCCACATTTCACGAGGCGTGGTATCGGGTGGCCGACCTGAAGGCCCGGCTCTCCATCTCGGTCCGGGTCTCGAGGCAGTCGTATCGAGGCCAGGTGTGGCACGTCCTGGAGAACGTGACCAACAACCAGTACTCCCGCCTGAGCGCAGGGGCCTATGGGTTCGTGGGTCTCCTCGACGGCCGCCGCACCGTGGCCGAGGCCTGGCGGATCGTCAATGAGAGGCTCGGCGATGCGGCGCCCACCCAGGGCGAGGCCATCCAGATTCTCGGCCAACTCTATGCCGGCGGCCTCCTGTATGCAGACCTGGCTCCGGATGCGGAGATGCTGTTCAAGCGGCATCAGACGCGGGTCCGCAGGCAGGTCCAGAGCACGCTGATGAGCCTGCTCTACCTGCGGATCCCGCTGTTCGACCCCGAGCCCGTTCTGGAGCGATGGAAGGGCGTGGCCGGGCTGGCCTTTACCTGGTTTGGGGGGATCGTGTGGCTGGCCCTGGTGGGAACGGGCCTGCATTTCGTGATCGGCAACCTCGGGGGGCTGGTCGCGGCGAGCAGGGAGGTGCTTTCGGTCCGCAACCTGCCCTGGCTGTACCTGGGTTTCGTCGTGGCCAAGGTGCTGCACGAGTTCAGTCACGCCTTTGCCTGCAAGCGGTTCGGCCGGCTCAATCCTGGAGGCGGTCAGGTCCACGCCATGGGGATCATGTTCCTGGTCTTCTTCCCCGTGCCCTATGTGGATACCTCGAGCGCATGGGTGTTTCGCAGCAGGTGGCACAGGGCGGTGGTGGGTATGGCAGGGGTCCTGGCAGAGGTGGCCCTGGCCGCTGTGGCCGCGGTGGTCTGGGCCAACACCTCGGTGGGCACGCTGCACAGCGTGGCCTACAACCTGATCTTCGTGGCCAGCGTGTCCGCCTTGGTCTTCAACGGCAACCCCCTCTTGCGGTTCGATGCCTACTATGTCCTGTCCGACCTGGTGGAGATCCCCAACCTGGGCCAGCGGGCCAACGCCTACCTCGGGTACCTGGTGAAGCGATACGCCTGGGGTCTCAAACACTCGCCCAATCCCGCCTACACCCTGGGTGAGGCTGTATGGTTCATCCTTTACGGGGCTAGCTCCGCCCTGTATCGCGTGTACATCTCGATTCGGATCCTCCTGTTCATGAATGAGCGACTGCCCCCACAGCTCTTCTTCCTCGTCCCCCTGATGGCGGTCTCGGGGGTTGCGGGCTGGGTCTTGATGCCTGCGGGCCGCCTCGTCAGGTATCTGGCGACCAGCGGCGAGCTCATGCGGAGGCGGGCCCGGGCCGTGCTCAGCACGGCCGTTGCAGTGGCCCTCCTCGCGGGGGTCCTGGGATCGATCCCCGCGCCGGACCGCTGGCGCATCGAGGGGGTCGTAGAGCCCAACCAGTTGAGCCTGGTATACGCCCAGACCGACGGGTTCGTGGAGCGGTTCCTGTCCAGTGGCGAACAGGTGACCTCCGAGGGCCCTGTGCTGGTCGAGGCCGTCAATCCCGAACTGGAGGCGGAGCGATCTGAGCTCCAAGCGGAGCGACAACGGCTGGAGGCCCAGCTCCGCATCGCCCAGATGGAAGAGGAGGCCCTTGCGCAGATCCTGGACGAGCAGATCAAGGCCCTGCAGGAGAAGATCGCTCGCGTGGACTCCCAGCGTGCCGCGCTCCGGCTCCGGCCGCCTGGGCCCGGCACGTGGGTGTCCCCGGACATCGAGCGGATCCGCGGCCTGTACGTGCGCCGTGGGGAGCACCTCGGTCTGGTCGGCAGCCTGGACGACCTGATCATCCGGGCCACAGGCGGACAGGATGTGGCGGCCTGGATCCTGGAGCAGGCAGAAGAGTCCGTGGAGGTTCGGATCCAGGGACGTCCGGACCGGCCCCTGCGAGGACAGATCACCTACAAGGGGCCTGCGGGCCAGGATCGGCTGCCTTCTCCTGCCCTGAGCTCCAGGGCTGGGGGACAGGTCCCGGTCAGACCCGAGGATCCCAACGGGGTCCAGGCCGCGGAGCGGGTCTTCGAGATCCGAGTCCGGCCTGAGCCGGGGGGGGCTTCTGATCTGAGGTCAGGCCAGCGGGTCGTGGTCCGAATCCAGATGCGTCCCAGACCCCTGCTGGCACAGTGGTGGACCGCGGCCAGGCAGGTCCTGCAGAGGAGGTTCTACCTCTGAGCACGCCGTACCCAGCGCCGGGCATGCAGCGGTCGGCCAGGCCGGTTCCGCAAGGAGCGGATGCGGTCTGGAACGCGGGCCTGGGTGCCCTGGACCGGCTTCGCGTCCGCAGCCGCAGGTTCCTGCGGAGCGCGTCCCGGGTGATCGCCCTCGAGAAGACCTTCGCGGACGTGACCGATGCGCGGCTCCGTGAAGAGGCCCAGTCCCTGCGAGAGGTCTTCCGCCTGGGCCGGGACACGTCGAGGGACCTGGAACGGGGCTTCGCCGTGATCCGCGAGGTCGCCACGCGGGAGATCGGCCAGAGGCCGTTCCAGGTCCAGGTCATGGGGGCCTGGGCGATCGCCCGTGGGTGCGTAGCGGAGATGGCCACAGGCGAGGGCAAGACCCTCGCTGCCACCCTCCCCGCCACGGTGGCGGGGTGGCGGGGCCGGGGCTGTCACGTCATCACGGTCAACGACTACCTGGCGAGGCGGGACGCCGAGTGGATGGAGAAGATCTACCGGTTCTGCGGCCTGACCGTGGCCTACATCGAGCAGGCCATGGAGTCGGACGACCGGAGGGCGGCCTATCGGGCTGACATCACATACTGCACCAACAAGGAGGTCTGTGCGGACTTCCTTCGAGACCGCCTTGCCACCGGTCGCGCCCACGACGCCACCTCAGTCCTGCTGGACACGATCGCCAGAGGTCGTCCTGCGGCCAGGGCCGTGGTGCAGAGGGGACTCCACACGGCCATCGTGGACGAGGCGGACTCGGTCCTGATC